>CAZZVO010000284.1:0-4839 GCA_964657505.1 uncultured Mucilaginibacter sp. | reverse complement strand
TGCTGAAAGACTTATTGAAAAACTGCCACGGCATGCGCCGTTTAGGTTCGGCAGCCGTTGATTTGGCTTATACCGCTTGCGGCCGTTTTGATGCTTACTACGAATACAACCTGAATGATTATGATATGGCTGCCGGAATTATCATTGTAAAACAGGCTGGTGGACAAGTTGTAGATTTTTCCGGGGGCGGAAATATGCTTAAAACTCGTGATGTGATTGCTACTAATGGGAAAATTGGGGAGGAATTGCTGGATAAAGTGCAGAAATATTTTAATTTGGATAAAGCCGAATAAAATAAGCATTATACAAAAAAGCTTATACTTCTTCCATCTCTAATTTACAAACCTTGCAAAACAGTCACTAAAATCCCCTGTTGTTAATATTCTAATTTGTCTCTTTCTGCACTTTCATCCATTCTTTTTGCTTCTTCTGAATAACCATTAGAAAGTCGTTGAAATATTTCTGATACATTTGAATACTTGTTCTTGTATTTATTTGCAAGTTTCTCAAAGTATTCAGCATGGCCTCTCTCAATGTTTCCACCATCAAACGGACCTCTTGATGAGAAACCTCTTTTATTAAACATTGACGAAGAGTAATTTCTATATAAACTATCCGAGTTAATATTTTCCATTAATTCAAAAATTGTTTCATTTGGCCATTCAGAAATATTCTCCGGATACTCCGCTAATACCTGTCCAATATGTGCATCTGCAACTTCCAGTCTACTTGCTGCTTCTGCAAGCTTTCTCGCGTTGTTTACCCATTCCTTTAATACTCTTTCATCGATTGAATTGTCAGCTTTCATTCCTGGAATTTTTTTCCATGAATGAAGTAAGTGATATGCTTGCTTAGCTCTATTTTGAATTACATCGTCAGATAAATTTTTCCTCTCCTCTTCCAACTTTTCTTTATCATTAGGTATGTATATCCATTTTAGAACATCAACAAAAAATTCTGGATTGTTCATTATTTCCTTTTGTAAAGCTTTAGGATTTCGTCTGCTTCGATAAGAATCTAAAATTGGAAGATAGAGCCACTCTAAATTTATTAGTGTTGAATGATCGACGTCAGTACGCTTATCAATCATCTCAAAAATTCTTTCAATTTCGTATTTATTAATATTTGCAGGTTCGTTAGAATCTTCTGTTGCAGATTTCATAAGAAGTTCTGTAAGAAGTTCTGTTGGCATTGTCTCTGCAAAATGTGAAGATATGTCAATTGCAGAAAAAAATCGCTTGTATTTCATTAACATCTTAATACCAATAATTTTTTCCTCAATGGGGATATGATAAAATATTGGACGAATATTGAGCCAATATTCCGTCTGAATTTCTTCGTTTAAGATTGATACGAAATCCCAAAGTTGCTTTGATTGATTTAGTGGTATTAGAACGTTTGAGAGAGATTTGTTGTTAAAGCCTTTTTTTAGTAAAGTTTCAAATAACCGGGTAATCCACTCAAAGCCTTGAATAAGTAATTTACGATAAATAAAACTATGTATAAATCTTACATTTTCTTTATTGTCATTTAGACATTCACAAATTAAAATAATTTCAATTTTATCTGTAGTTACCTTTGCTAAAGCATCACCTAAAGTCGATGGTTCTTTAACCGACTTTCTTAGTTCTATAGTTTTCTTTAAACCTATTTCATCAAGAATAATCTTTATTGCATCTATTCTTGCTTGATCTATTTTTTTTTGTTGCTGTTCATGTTTTTTTTCAAAATCATCATCCACATATTTTAAACCTTCTGGAAATTCAGGCCAATGATCATTAAATAGCCAAATATTTTGGTTTAGTGCATCAAGTGGTTTTAACTTATTATAAAGTACTTCATATCTTTTTAATTCAAATTCTGGTAAAGCCCATTCAGTATCAGGATGAGACCTGTGATGACTTAAAAATTTTCTAATTGTATGCCATGCCGTGTATTCTGATTGTTGAACTTTTACATAAGTATTTTCTATCCAATTTAATACTTCGTTTCTATCTAAAAGAGAGAGATTTATATTCGCAGTTTCATTTATAACTTGTGCAAACTTATTTTCATTGTTATCAAATATTTCAAGTAATAATGAAATAACATAAGAGTTAGTATTGCAGATTTCTTGATATGTATAGTTCAATTTTGTGTTTTTATCAAAAATTCTCCAGCGCATTTTATGTGTTGGATGAGCAATCCCGTGATCTTGAGGAAGCATCCTTATTAATAAAGTCCATCCGGAATCGGGTTCCTTTAAAGTGATAAATTTTAAAATATCCATCCTTTCTTCAAACGATGCAAGAGTTTGATAAAACCATGGTTTGAAAATTTCGGATATGCTGTTCATTGGTCTGTTTGCCAAATTGCCTCCTGGGTCAAGTTTAGATAGTTTTAGTAAAATTAGACTTGCATCTCTTAAATATTCAGGTAACCATGCTAATCCTTCAAGTGCCCATAATAAGCCAGAGTGATTACTTGTTGAATGTAAAAATCCATCTACTTCTTTAAACATATCCATAATTTCAGGATGCACTTTTGAAAGTGAATTACTTGCTGATTTAAGAAAACTATATGGAGAAGCCTCTGAAATTAAAGGAAGTTCATGGTCAACAGAAATCCATAAATCACCAGTTGCATTGTTAAGCAAGTCAAAAATCAATGTATCAACCCATTGTTGTGGATTTGGTAGATTCGGTATGTTTAACCCAGCTCCGAAACGACCAACCAATATTAAAGATTGAGATAATCCTTCTCTCGCCCAGTTACTAAACCTACGTTTTTTATTATAGTAAGCAGCAAAATTATTTTTGTCTTCGGCTTCGATAATAGGATTACCACCTTTAAAGGCTAATAAGAAACATTCTTGAATGTTTTGAAAATCTTTTTGAGTAAGAGAGGGTGAAAGGTTAGTCCATAAATCTAAAGGCGAAGTTAACCGCCATGTTTCGCCAATTTGTATAATTGGCGATTCTTCAAAATTTCGCCAGTTAGTCAGAGTTATCAAATACTCAAAATATTTAAGTCCTGACAATTTCTCAATAAGTTCAATATCTCCAACAAAACCCTCATTCCATCTTCCTATTAAAAGTGCTGGAATAATTTCACGGATATTTTCAGTTTCTAACCATTTCGTTTTAATATGAGGGAAACCAATTATTTTTTTAAAATGGTAATATTCCTTCCTGATTCCCTTGAAAACTTTTCGGCGTTTTCTTGTGAAATCCCACTTTTAATTAGTGAATTGACCTGCCCATCTCTTTCAATTGCCGGAAGTATAATTGCCTCCTGATTAAAGTTATCATCTGCACCTAAAGGGATTAAAACATGATGCCCTTTTGAAACTGCTGAATAAAGCGGTTGCGTTTCTTCAAATCTTGGAATAAGATTTAGAGTTGTTGTTGTGTTTATTCTAATGCCACGAAAATTTCCTTCTGTGTCAATTATCAAAGATTTTGAAAAGTATCTTTCAGATTCATTTTGAGGAAATTGTTTAGCAGCAGCAATTATAAAAGCAATTGCTTCATTCTTAGTCGATGCTTTTATTCCTTTTATACTTGCTTGTTCTTGTAAAGTAGTTAATAATTGCTTTTGTTCATATTCTCTACCTGATGTTACAACCTCTGGTAATAAAACTAAACCGTTTGGACCTGTTGACCATTCTTCCCAAAATTCATCAGCAGTCATAATACCATCAAAAGGATAACTTCCTACATGGCACGAGAACCATCTGGAAACAGATAGTGCAATATCGAGCCATTGTTCTAAAATTGAGGAATCGTAAACTTTTACATCTTGCCAGACACCTTCTTTTTTTTTAGCTTCTATCCATTTGTCTTTCATTTTCCAAAATCTTGACGTAACAAAAATGAAAACGCAATCTTTTTGAGTATAACCTAAAGGATTAGCTTTTCTTTTATCAAAGTCATCATCAGCTTTTCCTTTGTTGTCGGCTTCTGTACCGAATTCCCATAATGAAATGCCTTTTGGAACATAAGCAGTATTTTCTTCGCAATTTGTTATACCATCCCAACCGCCAATAAAGGCAGCACTACCTGAGGGAAAGTCGGATTGAGTGCTGACAGGAGTAGTTGCCCTAACTAATCTTGAAATAAGTAAAGGTAGAGTGCCCTTAGAATCAAATCTTTCGGCCCATCTTTCTATATCGTCTCTTGTTACAAGTTTCATAATTACAATTAAATTCACTCAATAGGGAAATCTACCAAAAAATAGGGGTAAAAGAAGCACATACTTCTTTTACCCCTATAAAATTCATAAAACCTATTCCTTACAAAGCCTCAGAAACCACTTCCGTAACTTCCGGAACCATACGTTTCAACAAGCTTTCAATACCAGATTTTAAAGTGATGGTGGAAGATGGGCAACCACTGCAAGAACCACGTAATTCTACAGTTACTACGCCTTCGTTAAAAGATTTGTAAGTAATCGCGCCACCATCTTGCTCCACAGCCGGACGAACATAATCATGCAAAATTTGCTGGATTTTAATTTCGGCATCGTCGCCTTCAAAAGCAACAACTTCCTGTTCTTTTTCCTGAACGCTTAATTCTGATTCAACTGCGCCTTTTACAAATTCTTTCAATATCGGCTCCAAATCGTTCCAGTCAGAACCTTCGGTTTTGGTTACCGTTACAAAATTACTGGCGAAGAAAACGCCGTTTACAAAAGAAAACTTAAACAGTTCTTTTGCAAAAGCAGATTTTTCGGCACTTTCCACGGTTGCAAAATCAGCACTTCCATTTATCAACAACTTGTTTACAATAAATTTCATTGTTGCTGGGTTCGGCGTGCTTTCGGTATATACGTTGATGTTCATGATGACTATTTTTTATA
>CAZZVO010000283.1:0-4844 GCA_964657505.1 uncultured Mucilaginibacter sp. | reverse complement strand
GCTGATTTATGGTGATTTTCTTTTCGCCTTCATCTAAAGAATAAGTGCCTTCTTTGGATATGCCAAAAGAATCTATCGCTTTACTGGAGAAACCTAATTTGCCAGCTTGTTTGGCAATTCTTTCATGATCTACAGCAAATGGTGCCAGCTCGGCAATCAGCATTTTTTTGGGCAACGATTTGTTTGCAGGCGCAACAGAACTGGCTACTAACCACCTCCATTGATACCAGTTGCGGGCAACAGTGCCCCATTGGAACAGTTTTTCGTTCATCAAAATATTGAGTGCTTCGGCTTGAGTGGCACCAGAAGCTACAACTGTGGGGGTTTGATTGTGGGAGATGTCCCAGCTTCCATATAACCATGATGTGGAAAAAGACTGGCCGGATTTGTAGTGGTTCCAAAAATTTGAACCATAGCTTGGGTTATCGTAACTGGTGGTTTCGAAACCGAACAACATCCTGAAGCCTGGGTTGCTATCGTCGTTCCACCAGGTTGTAATCGGTGTTATCCCACCAAAAACACGGCACGAAAAGCAGGTTGACCAGAACATGTAGCGCAAACGCTGGTTGCCCATCAACATGTTGTGGTTGGATGAAATCCAGGTTTCGTTGTTCCAGCTACCGCCGCTTGGTGCCTGGAAAACGCCAGCCGCTGTCATCGAACCATGGCCGGAATGATAGAAAACATCCACCGCATCAATACCATAATAATTTTGCCAGTGGTCGTTCGGCTCTTCGTAAAGCCAGGTTTGTACGGCGCCGTCTTTCATGTAATAATTTGCTGTGTACCAGTTTTGCAAATAACTGTAAAAGCCTTGTGCATCGGCATGGGTTTGATGCAAATCCGAGTTATGGTTGCCCAGCGAACCGGAGAAATCCTGGATACTACAAAGGCCAACCAAATTATTTGGTGCAGCAGCAGTTTGTGGGGCTTGGTCTGTTAAATTTTTGTCGTAAGGCGAAGTGATTACCTTTTCTTCTAAAGTATTTTTCATGTGATTTTGATTTAAAAGGATTTATAGGATAAAAGAAGTATTGCGGCGCAACACAGATTCGTCGGCATAAAAGAAGCATCAGGAAACGATAACGGTAAAAATCAGCGTTGATATAGCGGCTTTGTTTTGCTCCCAGCTTCTTTTTTGCACGAAAATCAGCTTGGCCGTACCAGGTTTAAGGGCTGTAACCAAGAACTTCTCCGGAAAACTTGACCCGGCCTTAACGTCGCCGCTTGTTGTAGGCGATCTATCTTCAGAAACGGATACAATTTGCTCGTTATCAATCTGGAAAGTCCACAAATAACCGGCAGAAGCTAAACTTGTTAAAACAATGGTACTGCTTTTACCTACATTTAATTTGATGGTTTCCATTAGTTAAGCTTGTTATACTAAGCGGATCGTCCAAAAGTCGTTGCACAAATTACTGGTGATGTATGCGTAAGGCATATAAAAATAACCTTTAATTCCCCAAGTTGTGTTCCAGGAATTGCGGATGATAAAAGCTTGTTTGCTGTCATCGTAACCCACTGCACATACGGCGTGGCCGCCAACGGTTTTTTCGCCTTGTTGCGGCATCGGCATAATGCCTGTCTTGGCCACTTGCGCGGTCATAAAGCTTTCGTAAACGGTAAAGCCAAACACAAACGGATATCCTTCTGCCAGGCAACCTTTTAATTGTGCCAAAGAATTAACTAATTTTTGGTAGCTTTTAACCTGGCTTTTTAATGCTTCGGCATAGCAATTTGCAGGAGGTTTTACGGCATATTTGGTCACATCGTAAGCCCAATCTTTTTCCGGGCACATGCCTTGCTGGTTCATGGTTTTGATGCCGTCGCGGATGTAAGCGCCGCTATCAGAATTTACGGTGTTGATCAAAACGCGCTCGTTATAGTAAACGAACAACCGGGAAGGCATAAAATCCGGTTTCTGCTGCTTTTTAAGGTCGAATTCATAAGCACCGGATAATGCATTTGCCGTGCAGCTTCCTAATTGGCCTTGATCGTACACCGGAGGACATTGGTTTCGCAGGTCGACCGACGTTGGCAGTTTTAACATCACAGTCATTGGGGCGGCATACATAATGTCGCGTTGATCAGGAAGGTCTGGCAACCAGCCCATTTTGTGTGGAGTGTTTTCTTGATTTTGCATGATTTTTTAGTTTTAAGATTTAAAATTGTTTTGCTTAAATAATTAAACTAAAGTACAGGCATGGGCAAGTGCCATCAACGTAGCTGGTACTGTTTTTACCGCATCTTTTACGCGATTTAGTTGCGTGTTTTTACGTTTGTCATTCCGAACGAAGAGAGGAATCTTCGGCATTTATATACTATCCTAACCAACCCTTAATTCAATTAATTTAACGATGAAAAAATTTATCAAATTTTTTAAGGTTCTATTTGCCAATCGAAATGACAATGACAATAATACTGATAAGCAGGTTCTAAAATCTTCCCTAACTCAATTAGAGCAAGAACGGTTGAACCTATTGCAAGCCATAAAGTTAAACGGTTTAAACGAATCTGGTTTTTCTCAGAATTTTGATCTACAGTCTTTAATCGATAAATCTCAGCTTTCTTCAAGGCAACGTCGTGTGCATCGTTTAAAGATTTAACTTTGTATCCGCCTTGACTGTTAAATATTCTGCCGTTAAACGTAATACTACAACTATACTCGTATTTCTCAGCAAAACCGTCTAAAACAAGTCTGTCTAAAACCTCTTGAAAATAGTATTGACCTTGTCTATCAAATTCAAAATGTGAATCAATCTGAGCATTGCTACAAGATGAATTTTCGGCTAAATATGATAGTATGGCATCTAATTGATTGATAGGTGAAAGGTCTTTAAACATAACGAAAGATAGAGTTTATAGTACGTCCTTCAATATAGCGTTTAACGCCGTGAAAAATAAAAAAATCTATATACGAAACAAACCAAATTAATACTTTTTTGTTATATTTGTATATACAACTTTGATAGTATGTGCAACGTTAAATTTAAAAGCATAATTGATCTTGTAAGGCAATTTCCTGACGAAAAAAGCTGCCACCAATATTTAGGTTCGCAACGTTGGGACACGGGTGAAATTATCTGTCCGCACGAAGGTTGTAACCACAACCAATGTTACGTCTTTTCTGATGGAATAAGGTACAAATGCAAAAAATGCAACCGTTTGTTTAATGCTAAAACTAATACATTTATGGAAAGTAGCAAACTACCGACTATAAAATGGTTAATGGCGATGTACCTGGTAATGCACAAAAAAGGTATCAGCAGCGTTCAATTAGGAAAAGATATAGAAGTTACCCAAAAAACTGCATGGTTTGTCTTACAACGTGTCCGTTGGGCGTTAGGAAACGAATCGGATAAAGACAGTTTCGAGGGCACTGTAGAAATCGATGAAACCTTTGTAGGCGGTAAAAATAAAAACAGGCACTACAAAAAACGTGTAGAGTATAAAGACTTGACGGGTAGGGCTTATCCTGATAAAACACCTGTTTTTGGTATGTACGAAAGAGAAACAGGCAGGGTACGTGCTATGGTAATCAGTAAGAGCCAGTTCAGTAATATGTCCCGTACGATCACTTATAATATCCGTCCCGGCTCAACATTGATGACAGATGATTGGACTGGTTATAGGGGGATAGACAAATGTTATGTAAGGCACAGTATTGAACATAAGAAATGGATATATGCAGATGGCGAAATTACAACCAACCGTGTTGAAAATTTCTGGTCACATTTAAAAAGGGGTTTGCACGGCATATACATCCACGTTACACCGAAGCACCTAAACAAATACGTACAGGAGTTTACATTTCGTTTTAACAGGCGTGATTTAGCGGTTCAGCAACAAATGGAAGGTATTATCACCAATATGGTTTGTAGGTTAAAATATAAGGAGTTGATAGCATGAGTGATGTAAAACTGGTTGAGAATAACAACATCAGGGCTAAGTGGAACGATGACGAAGATAAATGGTACTTTGTTGTAGAGGATGTAATATGCTTATTAACTTCAAGCCCTCATCCCCATGAGAACTGGGAGAAAATAAAAAATGTAATCCTTGAAAACGAAGGTATAGAAACATCTTCTTTTTGTAGGCAGTTGAAATTTTTGGACTTCGACAACAAAACCCATAAGTACGAAAGTGCAGACATTGAAGGTATATCCAAGATACTTCAATTTGTACCTTCTTCAAAAACGGAACCGTTTACAAAATGGTTGGTAAAACTGGATAAAGAAATGAGGGCAAACGACGACGAACAAAAAACAGGTGTTAAAATAGTTTACGCCGAAGGCTCCCAAGACATGAACACTTTTGAAAAACTAAAAGAGGGTTTACCAATTGGGACACCTTCCCCTAAAGTAATCAGTAGCGGTGATTTAGAATTTGATGGTAAAATAAATGCTGCCCTTAAAAAGGGGAAATTTACACGTTAGTCTATTGTATTTCAATCAATATAATCGACAGCTACAATATCATTTTCCATTGTTATTTTAATATGTGTATTGAATAATACGATTTTTTTCTTACTATAAATCGGATTGATATATTTTATATAGACATTCAAGAATACATTAGCTTTTGTTTTTTTTATAGCATCTATTATTTTGAAATCAAGAGGAATTCCAGTTGTCACACTACTTCCAAGAGAAGCGGCACCAACAATATATCCTTTTATACCAGGTAGTGGGGTTGTAGTGACAAGAGGAGTAGGTTTTATTACTCCAATTGGGCTGTAATAAATGTAGGCATCGTTAGCCAGTATTTGTGCTGGCTGCTTTCCGTGATTGAGGGTGTAAAATGAACTGTGTCAGTTAAGGAATTAGAAATGATTTTTAACTTTA
>CAZZVO010000282.1:0-4875 GCA_964657505.1 uncultured Mucilaginibacter sp. | reverse complement strand
GGTTTCTTCCAAAGGTGTATCCGGATCGGGGCGGTGATGGTAAAAAATATCCACGTAATCCAATTTCATCCGCTTCAAACTTTGGTCTAAACTCGAAACTAAGTATTTTTTAGAACCCCATTCGCCGTACGGGCCTTCCCACATATAATAACCGGCTTTGGTTGAGATGATTAGCTCGTCGCGGTAGCTTTTAAAATCTTCGTGCAAAATCCTTCCAAAGTTATCTTCGGCAGAACCGGCTGGCGGACCATAATTGTTGGCCAGATCGAAATGCGTAACGCCGTGGTCAAAAGCAGTTTTTAAAGTATTACGGAAATTTTCGAGCACATCCACATCGCCGAAATTGTGCCATAAACCCAAGGAAACGGCTGGCAATTTGATGCCGCTTTTGCCGCAACGGCGGTATTCCATATTTTGATAACGGGAAGAACTTGCTGTATAAGACATATTGTTTGTTGGTTTTTTATCCGATAAAAATAGCTTAAACAATTAGCTGCTCAAACTAAATCTTTACTTATTATATTTACGCGGCCTGTAAATTTATCTTTACCAAACTCCTACCGTGAAAAAACTACTACTTCTTTTATCCCTACTTTTTCCGTGCCTGCTGTTTGCCCAAGTTGAACCAGATAATTACAAACAAGCCATTAATCAGTTTAAATATTTGTATAACAAAGGTGACGCCAGTCAAATCTTCAGCATGTTTAACTCAAAATTTCATGGTTTGACACAGTTAAAAGAGTTCCAAGTGGGAATAGAAGGTCTGGAATCGCAATTGGGGAACATCCAAAACACAGAATTTAAATTTACAAATGGCATGATGGCAACCTATAAAACCACTTTTGCCAAGGGTGTTTTTATGTTAACGATTGGTTTGGATGTGGACAATAAAATGACTGAATTATTTAGTTTAAAACCGTATCAGGAAGAAAAAACTTTAACGGTTGATGCAAGCTTAGTTGAAAGCCCGGTCAGTTTAAATGTTACAGATGCAAACCTTTTCGGTTCAATAATCACCCCTAAAAATAGTATTGGTAAAATCCCGGTTGTATTGATTATCGCTGGTAATGGGCCTACGGACCGAAATGGAAACCTCAAAGGTATGTACGGTGCAAATACCTACTTCTTACTGTCGGAAGCATTGGGCAAAGCGGGGATTGCTACTTTACGCTACGATAAAAGGGCGGTTGGCAAAAGCACTTCCACAAAAAAGGATGTTAATACCCGTTTTGATGATCATGTAGATCATGCTGTCGCCCTAATAAAAATGCTGAAGAACGACCCGAGGTATTCTAAAATTATAATTTTAGGCCATAGCGAAGGTTCTTTGGTCGGAATGTTAGCGGCTGAAAAAGAGAAAGTTGCTGCTTATATTTCCGTTTCTGGTGCAGGTGATAAAGCAGATAGGATGTATAGCCAGGCATTTAAAACAATGCCCGTTTGGGCAAAAAAGTATGATAGCTTGGGCAAAGGGTTAACGGTTAAAGCTGATGTAACTGATCCGATGTTTAGACCAAGTGTGCAGCCTTACCTGATCTCCTGGTTTAAATACAATCCGCAGACTGAAATAAAAAAACTAAATATACCCGTGCTGATTCTGCAAGGTACAATAGATAGCCTGTCAACTGTTAAAGATGCACAAAACTTAAAAAAAGCAAAACCTAATGCAACGTTAGTTTTGGTGAATGGTATGAACAGCGCAGTTTTAAAACAAGCATATGCAAACTGGGAACATAATTCAAAAACATATTTGGACCCAAACTTGCCCATCAATCCAACTTTAGTCAAAACCGTAGTACAATTTATCAACGAATTAAAATAGTTTAAGACGAAGTTTTATTTTCTGAAAAACGGCATTTCAAACTCTGGTCTAAACTCGAAACCAGAAGTAATCAAATTTAAAGATCATGAAAAACATTATACTACTTCTTTTACCGTTACTTTTTCCTTGCGTAGTGTTTGCACAAACCGAACCAACTAATTATAAAACGGCTGTTAACCAGTTTAAAGATTTGTACAACAAAGGCAATGCAGAACAGGTTTTCGCCATGTTCAATACAAAAATGCAAGCGGCACTTCCACTTGAAAAAACCCAAGCCATAGTCAACCAGCTTAAAGCGCAATTGGGCGACATCCAACAAACAGAATTTAAAAGCTTAAATGCCGCTGTAGCTGTTTACAAAGCCACTTTTACTAACGGCGTTTTTGCGTTGAAGATTGGTTTGGACGAAGCTAATAAGATGAACAATTTGTTAGTGCAGCCATATCAAGAGGAAAAAACTTTTACAGTTGATCCTACTTTAACCGAAACCCCGATCAATTTAAGTTTGCCGGATGCTACTTTGGCAGGCGCAATTATCACCCCTAAAAACAGCATCGGCAAAATTCCGGTTGTGTTGATTATTGCAGGTTCCGGCCCAACGGATAGAAACGGGAACCAGCCAGGTTTAGCCGCTGCTTCGTACTTTAAACTGGCGGAAGCTTTGGGTAAAGTTGGCATAGCTACGTTAAGATATGATAAACGGTACAGCGGCGAAACGCATACTACAAAAACAGAAGCCGACCTCCGTTTTGATGATTATGTAAATGATGCAATTGGTTTTATCAAAAAATTAAAAGCCGATCCGCGGTTTTCAAAAGTGATTGTTTTAGGCCACAGCGAAGGTTCATTGGTTGGAATGATTGCTGCCGGAAAAGAAAAAGTTGATGGTTATATTTCGTTGGCTGGTGCGGGAGATGCAATTAACAAAATTTTAGCAGTTCAATTAAAGAATCAACCTTCAGAACAATACAAAATCAGTTTAAGTAAAGTGGATAGTTTGAGTAAAGGTTTGCGAGTTAAAGCTGATGAAAATGATCCATTGTTTAGGCCAAGTGTCCAGCCTTATCTCATTTCATGGATGCGATACAATCCACAAACAGAAATCAAAAAATTAAACATACCAGTATTGATTATACAGGGGAAAAACGACATCCAAGTAAGTGTTGCTGATGCCGAAAATCTAAAAAAAGCTAAACCAAATGCAACTTTAGTTTTGGTGGATGGCATGAACCATGTATTAAAACAAGCTCCGGCAGACCGGACACAAAATGCAAAAACTTATACCGACCCAACGTTACCAGTTGATCCAACTTTAGTTAAAACCATAATGCAATTTGTTGACGGATTAAAATAATTTAAGATGAAAGATGAAGTTTTATTTACCGAAAAGCAACGTTTCCGCCAGTGGTGGCTTTGGCTGATTTTAGTTTTAATTAATGGAATCAGTATTTGGTTTTTGATTGAAAAGTATGTTTACAAAAAACCTTTTCCGGATACTGCTTATCACAGTTATTCTGGTGGTGAAATTGCATTTTTAATTACTTTATTGGTTACGGTACTTCTTTTAATGATAAAATTGGAAACTGTAATAAAAACTGATCAAATTGAAGTTCGTTTCTTTCCGTTTCATTTATCTTTCAGGCGATATCCAAATAATACAATTGAATCAGCTTTGGTAAGAACTTATAAGCCGTTAGCAGAATATGGAGGTTGGGGAATCAGGATTGAGTTTATCGGAAAAGGAAAAGCATTCAATATTTCTGGAAACCAAGGAATACAAGTAGTTTTTAAAGATGGAAGTAAGTTGCTCATCGGCACACAAAAACCAATTGAAGCCAGCGCAGCTTTGCAAAAAGCTGGCTATTTAAAAGCAGAAGTTTATTGATAGTTTTAGGTCGATAAAAGAAGCATTCAAAAATTTTAACTTAACAACTGCTATGATAACTTTAAATCCATATTTGGTTTTTAATCATAATTGTGAAGATGCATTCAACTTTTATAAATCAGTTTTTAATGGTAACTTGTTGTATATGGGTCGCTACAAAGATGTACCACAAGCAGATAAAAAACTGTTCCCTAACTCTTTGGATGAAAAAGTTATGCACGCCACGTTACAAATCAATACGAACACTACTCTGATGGGTTGTGACCGTGTCGAAGCATTTGATCCATCCGAAACAAAATCTTCAAACAACTTTTATCTTTATGTGAGTACAAACAATCAGGAAGAAGCGTACCGGATATTTAACGAACTATCTGTGGAAGGAAAAATAACGATGCCCATCAGCCAGACTTTTTGGGCTACGCATTACGGAATGGTTACCGACAAGTTTGGCGTTCATTGGAAGATTACCTTTGCCGGGGAAGAATAAAAAGAAACTTTGCCAGAATTAACCGGAAAGAAAACATTTTAAAAAGCTGTTGCACTTTCGGCCGGATTTGTGTTCATTTAAACAACCAATTGTTATCAAAATGAAACGCTTCTTTTATCCTGCTTTTTTTATCACCTCTTTTTTATTTTTCATGAATGCCGGAAAAGCACAAACCGTGATTTCGCTTTACACGGGCGCAATCCCGAACTCAATTAATAACAACGCTTACCGGGAAGTAAAATCTGGTTCGCCGGGAGATATTGGTTACCGCAAAGTATCCAAACCAACCCTCGAAATCTATCTTCCCGCAAAAGAAAAAGCAACGGGCGCAGCCGTTGTGATTTGTCCGGGCGGCGGTTATGTTTTTCTTTCTTACAACCACGAAGGAACGGAAATTGCCCAGGCTTTTAACCAAATCGGTGTGGCCGCTTTTGTGTTAAAATACCGCTTGCCCAGTGATTCGATTATGAAAGATAGAAGCATTGGGCCTTTGCAAGATGCACAAATGGCCATTAAAACCGTGCGTGAAGGTGCTGCAAAATGGAATGTTGATCCGCACAAAATCGGCATCATCGGTTTTTCTGCCGGAGGAAGTTTGGCTGCTTTAACGGGTTCGCATTTTAACGATCCGAAGATCAGCAACACCAACAATACCAGTTTGCGGCCGGATTTTATGGTGTT
>CAZZVO010000281.1:0-4886 GCA_964657505.1 uncultured Mucilaginibacter sp. | reverse complement strand
TGGCGCAACCTGTGGAGAAACAAGCTTTACAGTTTTATCAATATTGCCGGACTGGCTGTTGGATTAGCGGTTTGTATGCTCATTATGCTTTATGTGGCACATGAGCATAGCTACGACCAATTTCACAAGGATGCAAACCGCACTTTTTCCATTTTTGGAAGAACTAAGATGGGAACTGAAGTCTTTCAGTTTGAAATGATGGGTTATGCCACAGCCCCAATTATTAAACAAAGCGATGGCCATGTGGAGTCTTTTCTGCGTATGCAAAAAAACTTTAAAGATGTTGTGGTGGAAAATCCTAACAATCTGCATTTAAAATTTAATGAAAAGGGATTGTGGTATGCCGATCAGAATTTTTTTAAGTTCTTTTCTTTCAAACTCAATAGCGGAAATACCGAAGCGGTATTGAAAAACCCTTTTCAAATTGTTATCAGTCAGGAGATGGCTAAAAAGTATTTTGGTGCTGAGAACCCTGTTGGAAAAAGACTAAAGATTACCTCCGATAGTACCTATCTTTTTCAGGTTAGTGGCGTGGCCGAAAATGCACCATCTAACTCAAGTATCAATTTCAATTTCGTGGCCTCACTTTCAAGCATGGAACAAATGACAGCTACGAAGGATCTTTTTAAATCGCAAACCTTACAAGGTGGCCCGTTCAAAACCTATTTTAAACTAAAAGATGCTGGTGATACATCGCACGTACTTCAATCTATCAAAAAACTCAACGCAAAAAATCCCGACACGGATGAGAAATTTTTGTTTACTAATTTAACTGAAAGCCATCTAAGCGGCTTTGGCGATTACTCAAACCTAAAATACCTCAAAATATTTCCGATAGTTGCATTGCTGATTTTATTGCTGGCTTTGGTAAATTATATGAGCTTGTCCACCGCACGGGCAACGCTTCGTGCAAAAGAAATTGGCGTACGAAAAGTTGTTGGAGCCGATCGTAAACGAATTGCCATTCAGTTTTACATCGAATCTGCCTTATTCGCGCTGATTGCTTTCATTTTAGCATTTTTACTGTTTAATTTTATAAAACCTTGGTTTTTTAATTTATTGCAATTAAAAGTTGACAATTCCTTTTTGTACACTCCGGTAGTTTTAACAATTCTGGTCTTGCTTTTATCGGTTACAATCTTAATAGCAGGAAGTTACCCATCTATAATATTATCTGCCTACAAACCAGTTTCTGTTTTAACAGGACAAAGCAAGCAATCTGGCGGAGTTGTGGTGCGTAAAGTTTTTACCGTTTTACAATTCAGTATATCTATTGCATTGATTGTTTGCGGTATTATAATCGATAGGCAACTGTATTTTTTCCGACACACTGATACCGGCTTAAACCGCGAAAATATTATAATGGTTCCTATTGCTAAAACAATGGGTAAAAATTACCAAGCATTTAAAAAAGACGTGCAAGCTTTAGCAGCTGTTAGCCAAACTTCTACCGCACGTTATGCGATGTACAAAGGCTATGATGCTTTTTTTACGAAGAATCTTATAGACCACAAAATGGTGGCACTACCGGACTTGAGCGTAGATGAAAACTTTATCCCGATGCTTCACATCCAATGGAAAATACCTCCTGTATCTAATTCCGCTCTCACTAGTGATAAAAAGATGGTGATAAACGAAGCATCAATCGCTACATTAGGTTTGCCGGTAAATCCTATTGGCACTAAAGTAAATTTGGGTAATGGTTACTATGAAATAACCGGTGTGGTCAAGAATTTCAACTATCAATCGTTGGAACATAAAATTGAAGCATTGGCACTTTTTATCGCCCCCGATACAACTTCAGGATGGGAGAAAGCCGGTGGTTCGATATTTATCAAAGTTAAAGCACATACAAATTTACCTTCTTTGCTTTCGTCATTGAGCAACCTCTACAAAAAATACGACAACGAAACAGCTTTCGATTATTCCTTTATGGATGATGCTTTTAATGAGTTATACAAAGCAGAAGACCGGCTTGCTGGTATTTTCAGTGCCTTTACGCTTATTACAATTTTTATTGCCTGTTTGGGCTTGTTTGGCCTGGCTGCTTTTGCCGCACAGCAACGAACAAAAGAAATCGGAATACGCAAAGTTTTAGGTGCCAGCGTGGCCAGTATTATCAATCTAATCTCTAAAGATTTTATAAAATTGGTGGTTCTCTCTATTATAATTGCTTCACCGGTTGCCTGGTGGCTTATGCAAAAATGGTTACAGGATTTTGCTTATAAAATCAACATTCAGTGGTGGATGTTCGCCTCGGCAGGACTTTTAGCTGTTATTGTTGCTTTGATAACCGTCAGTTTTCAGGCGGTAAAAGCAGCATTGGCCAATCCGGTTAAGAGTTTGAGGAGTGAGTGAAGGAAGGCTGATAGCTATTGGCTCTCAGCAATCAGCGAATGGTAAATCTTCGCACCTCAAACCTCGCTCCTCGCACCAAAACATTGAACTATAAAAAAGCTGAAAGCCAATTGCTAACAGCTAAGAACTCAAAAAAATGATCAAAAACTATCTAAAAATCGCTTGGCGAAACCTGTGGAAACACAAAAGCTTTTCGGCCATTAACATTTTTGGGTTAACCATCGGCATTACGGTTTGCCTGATGATTTTCCTGTTTATTTTGAACGAGTTTAGCGTGGATAACTTCCACCAAAAAGGGAAAAACATTTATCGGGTAATGCGTGGTTATGATGCGCTGAAAGCGAAAGTGCCGTTTGTTTCGCCGCCTTATGCCACAGCTTTGCAAAATGATTTTCCTGCGGAGATTAAGCAATCCGTACGCGTCATGGTGTCGGATGGTTTGATCTCTTTTGGCGATAAAGCCTTTAGCGAAAAGAAGGTTTACATTGCCGATCCCGGTTTTTTTACGCTGTTTTCTTTTCCGCTGATTAAGGGTGATCCGGCTACAGCTTTAAAAAATCCGGGTAGTATTGTGCTGACATAATCGACCGCAAAAAAATATTTCGGCAACCAGGATCCGATGGGCAAAGTGGTAGAATACGCCAAACAAAAGCATTTAAAAGTTACGGGGATCGCTAAAGATGTTCCTTCCAACTCGCATCTGGATTTCAATGCCGTTTTGCCGCTATCAAATTATCAAAATGAGGACTGGTTTAAGGTTTGGATGAACAATAACCTGTTTACCTATATTTTGCTTAATCCAAGCACCAATAAGGCTGCGTTAGAAAAACAGTTTCCGCAATTCATGGATAAGTACATGGGCAAAGAAATGGCAAAATTTGGTGCCGAGTTTTCGCTTTCAATTACGCCTTTAAAAGATATTTATTTTGAAGGCGTATCTGATTTCGATAACGTAAAGCACGGCGATAAAACCGTTGTTTACATTTTCCTTTCCATTGCGGTTTTGATTTTGCTCATTGCCTGCATCAACTTTACCAACCTTTCTACCATTCGTGCCGTCGAGCGTTCTAAAGAAGTTGGTTTACGCAAAGTTTTGGGTGCTTTGCGAAATCATCTGATCTGGCAATTTATTGGCGAATCGATTCTGATCACGCTTATTTCCTGCGTACTGTCCATCGCACTACTGTTTTTACTAATGCCTTTTTATAATGGTTTGCTGGGCTATAACTTAAATATTTCCTTCAATTCGCTACCGATTTACCTGTTCCTGCTCGGCATAATTGTACTGGTTGGTTTCCTGGCGGGTAGTTATCCAGCATTTTTCCTGTCGGCTTTTTCGCCGGTACAGGCTTTAAAAGGAAAACTGCGTTTGGGAAAAGGCGGCGCATTTTTTAGGCAGCTACTGGTCGTTGTTCAATTTAGCATTTCGGTTTTTTTAATCATTGGAACGATAGTGATTATGAAACAGATGAGTTATGTTAAAAGCAAATCTTTGGGTTACGATCAATCACAAACGATCATCGTAAAAATCGATAATGATGATATTGTTAATCACCAAAAAACTTTTAAAAACGAACTGCAGAATACCAACGGAATCGCTTCGGTTTCGCTAATGTCTGGCGAGCCGGGCGGTTACCATGATATCCATGTGTTCGAAGCGCAGGGACAGCAAGATAACTTCCGGTCCCGAACAGAATTTGCTGATTTTGAATTTGTAAAAACATTAGGCTTGAAGATCATTGCCGGACGGGATTTTTCTCCGCAATACGCAACCGACAGTACGAAATCTGTTTTGATTAACCGCACGGCGGCAACAAAATTAGGTTTTACACCAGAACAGGCTTTAGGAAAACAAGTAACCGACAAAGGGCACGACAGCATTAAAACCAGCATTATCGGCGTGGTGGAAGATTACAATTTCCTTTCATTGAAAGAAAACATGGACGCCTTGGTGATTTCCCCTTTTGAAGATAACCGTGTGGCCGTAATCAAACTAAAACCCGGAAACATCGCCACTAAATTATCGGCCATAAAAGAAGTATATAGTAAAGTGGCACCGGTTTACCCGTTTGAATATTCCTTTTTGGATCAAAAATTTGAGACGACTTATAAAACAGATATTCGTCAGCAAACTATTTTGAGCATTTTTTCCGGTATGGCAATTCTGGTGGCCTGTTTGGGTTTATTCGGCCTGGCTTCTTTTACCGCCACAAAACGTACCAAAGAAATTGGCGTACGCAAAGTGCTGGGTTCATCGGTACAAAACATTCTGCTGCTGCTATCCATAGATTTGCTGAAGCCGGTTTTGTTATCAACCGTTATTGCAATTCCCATCGCTTATTTCAGCATGGAAAAATGGCTGCAAAACTTTGCTTACCGCACGGCTTTGCATTGGTGGGTTTTTGCTTTGGCTGCGCTGATTACGTTTGCCATCGCCCTAATCACCGTTAGTTTTAAGGCGGTAAAAGCAGCATTGGCCAATCCTGTTAAGAGTTTGAGGAGTGAGTGAGTGAGTGAGGTAAGAGGTT
>CAZZVO010000280.1:0-4903 GCA_964657505.1 uncultured Mucilaginibacter sp. | reverse complement strand
AAGAAGAATTTCCGGCAGAATTAATGCCGATGAATATTGCGAATTACGGCAACAGCTCTGTAGCAACTATACCAACTTTGCTGGATAGCATTTTAAAAGGAAAAATGGAAGGCCACAACATTAATCCCGGCGATAAAATCCTGTTTGCTTCTGTTGGTGCCGGCATGAATATTAACGCAATTGTCTATCAGTTTTAAGCTTGACGCTTCTTTTATCGCACAAAAAAAGGCATCTTTTCAGATGCCTTTTCTATTTAAACAATCTTTTTTAGACAGCAGGAACAGCTTCCGTTGTTTCTAAAACCATTTGTTCGTCCACTAAAATCCTTCCGCAGTGTTCGCAGACAATAATTTTTTTGCGTTGACGAATATCAGCCTGGCGTTGTGGCGGAATCTCATTAAAACATCCGGAACAAGCATCACGCTCAATCGTAACTACAGCCAAACCATTTTTAGCATTGTTTCTTAAACGGCCGTAAGCAAACAGCAAACGGTCTTCAATATTTTTCTTATATTCTTCTGCCTGTGCAGTAAGTTCTGTTTCTTCTTTTTCAGTTTCTGAAGTGATGGTTCCCAGTTCTGCTTTTTTCAATTCGAAATCTTTGCGCCTTTCTTCTAAATCAGCCAAAGCTTTTTCGTAAACCTGCGTTTTAGTGGCAATTTCGAAAGAAATTTCTTTAATTTTTTTCTCGCTCACTTGCACATCTAAACCTTGGATTTCTATCTCTTTAGAAATTGCATCGTATTCGCGGTTGTTTTTTACTTCGGATAGTTGGGCTTCATATTTTTTAGTATTCGCCTGTGCTTCTTTTATCAGGTTTTTTCTGGTAACCACAGCATCTTCCGAATCATCGAGATCGTTTTTTATCTTTTGGATCCTTGTTTCCAGTCCGGCAACTTCATCTTCCAAATCGCTCACTTCCATCGGAAGTTCGCCTCGCACTTGCCTAATCCTGTCGATTTTGGTGTGGATAGTTTGTAGTTCGTATAAAGCTTTTAGCTTCTGCTCTACTGTTTGTTCCATTAAATTATATATTTGACGGGGTTTGTATTAATTTTTGTTAAACGGATTGCAAAGTTAGGAAATTTTTTGCTAATAATTTCGGCCAATAATTCCTGCGTAAATTGTTCTGTTTCAAAATGTCCGATATCGGCAATTACCAATTTTCCTTCCGCATCAAAAAACTCGTGGTATTTAAAATCGGCCGTAACAAAAACATCTGCACCGGCAGCAATCGCCTGTTTCAACAAAAAACTTCCTGAACCGCCACAAATAGCAACTCTTACCACTTTTTTGCCGGTAAAAACAGTATGCCGGATTACATCAGCTTGCATTTGTGTTTTTACGTGATGCAAAAATTCGATTTCTTCCTGCGGAGATGCGAGTTCACCAATCAAACCCGCACCAACTTCTGCGTAAGAATTAGTTATCGGATACAAATCGTACGCCACTTCTTCATAAGGATGCGCCAAAATCAATGCTGTTAAAATTTTGTTCTCCAGATTAATAGGAAAAATCGTCTCGATCCGCACTTCCGGCTCGCGGTGCTGCTTCCCTAATTCGCCCAAAAACGGATTCGCATTTTCGCCGGCTTTATACGTTCCAGTTCCATCCGCATTAAAACTAACTTCGCTGTAATTGCCAATGTTTCCGGCACCGGCAGCAAACAAAGCTGTCCGAACTTCTTCAGCTTGTGCAATCGGCACAAATGTTACCAGTTTTTTGAGTAGATTTTTGGGGGGAGATAAAATCCGGCAATTCACCAAGCCTAATTTCTCTGCGATTTTACGATTAACACCAGCAGCAACATGATCCAAATTGGTGTGGATTGCATAAATAGCGATGCTGTTTTTAATGGCCTTTTCTACCACACGTTCAACATAAGTTTTACCGTTAAACTTTTTTAAGCCTTTAAATACGATTGGATGATGAGAAATGATGAGTTGACAATTTGTAGCAATGGCTTCATCTACAACTGCTTCTGTACAATCTAAAGAAATTAAAGCTTCTCTGATTTCCTGATTTGGATAGCCAACAATCAGCCCGGAATTATCGTAATCTTCCTGGTAAACAAGCGGCGCAAAACTTTCTAAGTAAGCTGTAATTTCACTTAATTTCATCCGCTGAAATTACACAACAATTTTTACCCGGTAAAAGAAGTATCTGTAGGTAAACCTATCTTTTGGTATCAACGCGCTTAGAATCTTTCATCAACAACAAAGAAACCGCCAGCGCAGAGATGATGCCAACCAGCAAAGCGCCAAAAATTTTCCCGGAAAAATCTGTGATAGAGCTTTTTGCAATATAAGTTACAAATATGATAGCGATGAAAATAGCTACGATACCACCTGCAATTAAAATTTTAAACCCTTCTTGCAAACCTTCAAAAAAAGTGATAGTGCCTCCATTATCAACGTCGCGATATCGTTTCACACCAAAAAACAACCCGATAATCGGGATCAGGATAGAAGTGTATTCCACCGGCGAATTGGTATCTAAAGAATGGTGGCCTAAAAGGTACATCGCCCAAATCCATATTCCGCTTAAAATCCCGATAACTACTCCAAAAATTACTGCATTTTTCATAAGGTTGTTGTTTTAGGTGATCGAAAAAAATCCTGCGGTTAACAAAATTAATGCGGTAAAAAAAGCATCAGCAAAATCTATCCGAATGTAAGAAAACAAACAGAAAAATTTTTGTTTGAAGCGATTTAACTTTTACCAAACGCTTTTTGCCAAAATTTCTATTTGGTATATTTGCAAGGATTTGAATATTCGTGAAATTTTAGAACGTTACAAGGCGGATAGCCGTGTGAAAAGTTTAGCCCAGATACTAAATTCTGGCAAGAAACCACGTGTACACCTTCGCGGTTTGGTTGGCTCCAGCGATGCCTTTTTGGCCATTGCTTTGTATTTTTTACAGCATAAACACACCATTTTTGTTTTGCCAGACCAGGAAGAAGCCGGTTATTTTCAGGCCGATCTGGAAAGTTTGCTGGATAAAGAAATCCTGAATTTCCCTTCTTCTTACCGCAAAGGTTTCGATTTTACACAGCCAGACAGCAGTCATGTTTTGGCGCGTGCCGAAGTTTTAAATGAACTGAACCACACTTCGGAATACGGAAACCTGATTGTTACTTATCCGGAAGCTTTGGCCGAAAAGGTAATAAACCGCGCATCGCTCGAAAAAAACACGTTAGAAATTAGTGTGCAAAACAAGCTTGGCATTGAGTTTATCAACGAGTTTTTGATAGAATATGATTTTGAACGGGTTGATTTTGTGTATAGTCCGGGCCAGTTTTCTATCCGCGGCGGCATTGTCGATATTTTTTCTTTTTCGCACGATTTGCCTTATCGAGTAGAGTTTTTTGGCGATTTTATTGAATCCATCCGAACTTTTGAAATTGAAAGTCAGCTTTCCGTAGAACAGGTTAGAACGATTACGATTGTGCCAAATGTGCAGTCGAAATTTTTGACCGAAAGCAATATTTCTTTGTTAGAATATGTAGATGCAGATACGGCAGTTTGGATAAAAGATGTGCAGTTTACGTTGGATGTGATCCAGGAAGGTTATAAAAAAGCAACGCAACTTTGGAAAGCTTTGCCGGCAACAGAGAAAAATGAAAACCAGGATTGGATTGATCCGATCTACAGTTTTTCTGATGAGAAAATGCTGGCCGACCAGTTGCGGGATTTTAGCGTAGTAGAATTTGGCAAACAGTTTTTTTACCAGGCAGATCAAACGATTAGTTTTGATATCCGGCCGCAACCTTCGTTCAATAAAGATTTTAGTCTACTGATTCACAACATCAAAAACAATGATGCGGAGAAGATTGAAAACCTGATTTTAACAGATTCGACCAAGCAAATTGAACGTTTGTACGCCATTTTTGAAGATTTGGATAAAACGGCCAAGTTTACGCCGATTCCGGTTTCTATCCGTGAAGGTTTTGTAGATCGCGAACAGAAAATCGCTTGTTATACCGATCATCAGATTTTTGACCGTTACTATAAATACAAGCTCAAAAAAGGCTATCAGAAATCGCAGGCCATCACTTTAAAAGAGCTGCGCGAATTGAAACCGGGCGATTATGTAACGCACATTGACCACGGAATCGGGAAATACGCAGGTTTGGAAAAAGTGGATGTGAACGGCAAATCGCAGGAAATGATTCGTTTAATTTATGCTGATAATGATCTGCTTTACGTCAACATTAATTCTTTAAACCGCATTTCCAAGTTCAGCGGCAAAGAAGGTACGATGCCCAAAATGAACAAATTAGGCACAGATACCTGGGATCGTCTCAAAAAAACCACAAAAAAAAAAGTTAAAGATATTGCCCGCGATCTGATCAAATTATATGCAGTCAGGAAAGCGCAGGTTGGCAATTCGTTTTCGCCGGATAGTTATTTACAAAACGAACTGGAAGCTTCTTTTATCTATGAAGATACGCCGGACCAGGAAAAAGCAACGGTGGATTTAAAACGCGACATGGAATCGCCGCATCCAATGGACCGTTTAATTTGCGGTGATGTTGGTTTCGGCAAAACAGAAGTAGCCATTCGCGCGGCTTTTAAAGCTGTTGCGGACAGCAAACAGGTTGCCGTTCTCGTTCCCACAACTATTTTGGCAGCACAGCATTTTAAAACGTTTTCTGAGCGTTTAAAAGACTTCCCTTGTACTATTGATTATGTAAACCGCTTCAAATCTTCTAAACAAATTAAAGATACGTTGCAAAATGTGGCTGATGGAAAAGTTGATATTTTGATCGGTACGCACCGTTTAGTCAGCAAAGATGTAAAGTTTAAAGATTTAGGGTTGATGATTATCGACGAAGAACAAAAATTCGGCGTATCCACCAAAGAAAAACTAAAAACGATGCGCGTAAATGTAGATACGCTT
>CAZZVO010000279.1:0-4906 GCA_964657505.1 uncultured Mucilaginibacter sp. | reverse complement strand
GCTTACAATCAAATATTTATTTTCTTAGATAGACTATAGAATAAAACTACTTGTATGGAGATTCTGGGGCCATTGACCACGTCATTCCGGAATAGCAGAAAAGTAATTCCGTTACACTTTGATCATGCTAACCTATTGATAATTAATCTATTTTTCTTCTATTTTGAACACAACGAGGTGCTCTGAAGCCCACGGAATCTGCTTGTCAAGCATCCCGAAATCTCAACACGGCAGTGACAGCTTAGATGGAAATATGCTATCAGCGGTTGTAGACTGGCCAGGAATTATTGTCGACATTTACTGGATCATTACTGCTGTTTTAATTTTAAGGGTATTATTTAGCCTGTTACGCATTATTTATAAGGGTTATCATCAAGGTGTATTAACAGATCATTATAGGGTGGTACGTAATGATGATAGTGCTAATGCCTCCTTTTTTCGTATCATATTTATTAATGATAAACACCTTTCGGCCCTTGAAACTGAGCAGATCATCTCACATGAAAAGGCACACATTAAATTAGGGCATTCCGCGGACAATGTTTTATTGGAGTTATTGAAAGCTGTTTTTTGGTTAAACCCCTTTGTTTACATGCTCTCGAACGCTTTACATACCCTGGTCTTGGGTCATTTATTGGGAAAAACTCTGTTGGACACCCATCGTGAATTCACATAACCCTTATGAGGCTGCAAATGAACAAATAGCTTAGTTTTCGTGCATTAACATTTAAAGAAAGGCACATACTGATAGTTTCACGAGTATACAAGATAATATCGGTGTTATTATAAACATTCTTTAAAAACTTTAAATAAACATGCATTGTAAGCTCCCCTAAAAATAGTACGATTTAAAAAGTAGAAAATTTAACTTTAAATTGTATAAAAATGAAAAAGAGCCAATTTACGCCGGAACAGACGGCTAAGATTTTAAAAGAATTTGATCAGGGGAAAACAGTAGAAGCCATTACCAGGGAATACGGTGTGAGCCGTGCAGCTTTTTACAAGTGGCGCCAGCGTTACGGAGGCCTGGAAGCTACGGAGCTCAAGCGGCTCGAAGAGCTTGAAGAAGAGAACGTCCGCTTGAAGCGGATGTATGCCAACTTAGCCTTGGATTTAGAGGCTGCTAGATACATTATCGAAAAAAAGCTTTAGCACCCTGCCATAAGCGAGCAATTGTTCAGGAATGTGTTCAGGAGAAAACCTTTGGCATCAGCAGGGTATGCCAGTTAATAAGGATCAGCCGCAGTACATTTCATTATCATTCTGTTAAAGACGATCAGCATCTATCAGAAAAGCTGGAAGAGTTTGCGCGGTTGCACCCGCGGGAGGGTTTTTGAAAAGGCTATTACCGTTGCGCAATGCTGGCGAAAAGATAAACCATAAAAGGCTGCACCGGGTTTACAAAGCTATGCAGCTGCCACTTCGCAGGAAAGTAAAGAAACGCTTGCCGGCACGGGTAAAAGAACCTTTGGTTCAGCCAGCACAAATGAATGAGACCTGGAGCATTGACTTTATGAGCGATGCGCTTTTGGGCGGCAGAAAGTTCCGTTCTTTTCATGTGATCGACGACCATAACCGGGAAGTATTGTTCATTGAAACGGACTATTCTATCAAAAGCAGCAGGGTATTATGGGTACTGAATCACCTAATCAACAAAGGCGGTAAACCAAAGAAAATAAGAATGGATAACGGACCGGAGTTTGTGGCCAAAATAGCACAAAGCTGGAGTGAGATGCATGGTATCACATTCAAATATACCCAGCCCGGCAAACCGACACGGATAGTTACTTATTTAACAACTTAGACGAAGTCAGGGAAATCAGTCATGAATGGGTACATGATTATAATTATAATCGGCCGGATGACGCTTTAGGTGGGCTATCGCCCATGATGTGGAAATGTGGACAGCAGCCTGACGCACAACCCAAGGCTGCTCCTGACCACATTCCCTCATCCGGTCTTAACAACAATAACAAAATTGAAAAACTAACAGAAAAATCTACTTTTGAGCCGTACTAAAAACGGGGAGCTTACAACAACAGTTTTAGTATATTGATTTTTGGAAATTGCAGTAAAAAACATAACAATGAAAAGGGTTACAACATTTGCTTTTTGTATTTTATTGCTTATTTCATGTACGAATACGAGACGAATTTCCAAAAATGAACCGGGCAGAAGCAGAATCACTTTGCACGAAGGCCTGTGGTACTTTAACTTTAAAAATGAAGTTTTTATTCGATGTTTAAAGAAGTTATACCCTAATAAATTTAGCGGGATGGTTGATTCTTTAGATGGGTCATTTGCTGCTAATATCGAAAGACTGGATTATAGTTCCGAAATCGAAAGAATAGCGGACAGCTTAGCAACATCGTTTAGTAAAGGAAATGAGGCTACGTGGACAATCGAAAACCGGAAAGTTACATTAAATGTATGTTTAGGCTACAGGAATAGTGCTGAATTGGATCGTCTTGCTGTTCTTCTTTATAAAAAATATCATATAAAAAAAGAAGAATAGAAAAAGAAGGTCGATCCAACAGGGTTGGCCTTCAACCGCAACATTTTACAACGTTAAATTTTTGTTAAATACTTGCACCAACCTTGCTTAGTGTATATTTCACACTATATTTGTGTTCTTCATATTTAGGTTTATAAT
This sequence comes from uncultured Mucilaginibacter sp., assembly GCA_964657505.1. Classification (GTDB taxonomy): domain Bacteria; phylum Bacteroidota; class Bacteroidia; order Sphingobacteriales; family Sphingobacteriaceae; genus Mucilaginibacter_A. The sequence goes on along the minus strand of CAZZVO010000279.1, from coordinate 2,253 downwards.
TGGTTAAAAGGATCTCATTCTCCCCGTTTGAGATCCTTATTTGTTTGCCGTTTTTAATCCCTCTTTGCGCATACTTCTTTTATCAGCATAAAGTTTACAAGTTAAAATTATTGAGGTTGATGTGTGCTTCTTCAGGCTACAAAATAGAAAGGTTGATTAAGTTAATTGTAAGCACAAAAAAAGTATCGGTAAAAGAAGCATCAGCTTGAATATCAATGTTACAAAAAGAAATAGTGTTTGTTAAAAACATTAGTAACAAAGTAAAAGTTATCCATAAAAATTTTAGCGGTGAAAAAAGAAGAAGCAAATAATGCCCAAAATGAAGAGCGGCAAACTTTAGCCGGAGTTGGGGAAAGCAGGCGTAGTTTTTTATCTAAAATAGCAGTTGCAAGTGCGGGATTGTCTTTAGCTCCGCTGATTACTTCTGCAGCAGAAAAAGAAACAGCAAACGCAGCGATTGCCCCGGTTGAGGTAAACAGTGTTACGTTGATGGTAAACGGACAAAAACGCACGCTGGCTTTAGATACGCGGGTAACGCTTTTAGATGCCTTGCGGGAAAAACTAATGTTAACCGGCACCAAAAAAGGCTGCGACCATGGCCAATGCGGTGCCTGCACAGTTTTGATGAACGGCACCAGGGTTAACTCGTGCTTAATGTTGGCCGGAATGTGCCACGATGCCGAAATTACAACGGTAGAAGGTTTGGCCAGCGGCGAAAAACTGCATCCAATGCAGGAAGCTTTCATCAAGCATGATGCTTTCCAATGTGGTTATTGCACGCCGGGACAAATTTGTTCGGCAGTGGGTTTGGTAAAAGAAAGCCATGCTAAAACGGATGCAGAAATCCGCGAATCGATGAGCGGGAATATTTGCCGCTGCGGTGCTTACCAAAACATTTTAAGTGCGATAAAAGAAGTACAACAAATTGCATAAACCTCCGGCTAAAAATTAAAATATGGAACCATTTAAATTAGTTCGGGCACAAAATAACGCGGCAGCTATTGCTTCGGTTACCTCGAAAGAAACCAAATTTATTGCCGGCGGCACGAACATCATCGATTTGATGAAGTTGTATATCGAAACGCCAAAGCAATTAGTTGATATTAACGCTTTAGGTTTAAACCAGATTGAAACCCAAAAAGACGGCAGCGTAAAAATAGGTGCATTGGTTAAAAATAGTACTTTAGCTTATCATCCGGTCATCAGCAAAAATTATCCCATGCTTTCGGAAGCTTTGCTTTCCGGTGCATCAGCACAACTGCGGAACATGGCTTCGGTTGGAGGGAATTTGTTACAGCGACCGCGCTGTTACTATTTTTATGATACCGCTTTTCCCTGCAACAAAAGAGAACCTGGCTCTGGTTGTTCGGCCTTAACCGGCTTTAACCGTAACCACGCTGTTTTAGGCACTACCGAAAATTGTATCGCCACCCATCCGTCTGATATGTGCGTGGCGATGGCTGCTTTAGGTGCAACTATCCAAGTCGAAGGTGCGAAAGGTGTGCGGAATATTGCTTTTAACGATTTTTACATCATCCCCGAAAAAACGCCTCAATACGAAACGATTTTAAAACCTGGCGAGCTGATTACGGCAGTTATTTTACCAAACCTGCCTTTCGCTGCAAAATCACATTATTTAAAAGTTCGGGATCGTGCTTCTTACGAGTTTGCTTTAACATCTGCAGCAGTTGCTTTGGATCTGTCTAACGGAAAAATTAATTCTTCGCGTATTGCTTTGGGTGGAGTTGCCACAAAACCATGGAGATCATTAGCAGCAGAAAAAGTTTTAAACGGGGCAGTAGCAAATGCACAAACTTTCCGCGCGGCAGCAGAAGCAGCGATGGCCGGTGCAAAACCACATAAATATAACGCATTTAAAATTGAGCTGGCAAAACGCACTATTGTACGTGCTTTGGAAACAGTAGGAGGAATGGTATGAACGAGACAGTAGGAAAACCGATAGACCGTGTTGACGGTAAATTAAAAGTAACCGGCGGAGCTAAATATTCGGCAGAATTTGATATAAAAAACCTGGCGCACGGTGTTGTCGTAACAACAGCTATCACCAAAGGTAGGATTACAAGTATTGATACGAGCAGAGCTAAAGCTGCACCAGGAGTGGTGGATGTGATGACTTACAAAAACTCGATGCAATTGCATTCTCCATCCAGTTCTGATCCCGGAGGCGGCAAGTTTTCCGAAAAAGACCTTTTGCCGCTGCAAAACGACCGCATTTTTTATAACGGACAAGTT
>CAZZVO010000278.1:0-4932 GCA_964657505.1 uncultured Mucilaginibacter sp. | reverse complement strand
TTAAATGAAACTTAATTTTTACGTTTATTTCGGTACGGGATTGATGTCGGCAGTTTTACTGTCTGCTTCGCCTGCAAAAGCACAGATCAAAAAAGCAAACGATCCGGTTTATCAAAACCTGGATCAATCTGTAAAGCCCGGCGACAACTTTTTTGAATATGCCAACGGCGGCTGGATCAAGAAAAACCCGATTCCTGCAGCCTATTCAAGCTGGGGAATTGGTAATGTGGTAAGCGAAGACTTGCGCGACCGACTGAAAAAGATCAACGAAGATGCTGAAAAAGCCAACGCTCCGAAAGGCAGCAACACGCAAAAGATCGGCGATTTTTATTACAGCGGATTAGACACGGTTACGATAGAAAAGCTGGGCATCAACGCCATCAAAACGCCTTTAAACCGCATTGACCAAATCAAAACCAAGCAAGATGTGCTGGATGCGGCAGCATATTTAACTACTATCGGTGTGCGCAATTTTATCGGAATGGGCGTTGGCCAGGATGCGAAGAATAGCGTGAAGATGATGCTGCAATTCCGTCAGGCAGGTTTGGGTTTGCCCAACCGCGATTACTATTTCAAAACCGATGCGCGAACTACAAAAATCAGGAACGATTATGCGCAGCAGCATATTCCAACCATGCTTAAACTTTCCGGGTTAACTGATCCGGCTGCAAGCAATGGTGTTTTTACCATAGAAAAATCGTTGGCCGATAGCAGCCGTACTTTGGTTGCCCTGCGCGATCAGTATAAAAACTACAATAAAATGCCGGTGGCCAAACTGAACCAGTTAACGCCTAACATCAACTGGACAAATCTTTTCCCCAAAATGGGTTTAAATTCGGTTGATAGCGTAATTGTTGGCCAGCCAGAATTTTACCACAATTTGGACAAAGCTTTAATTACTTTTTCGGTTGCGGATTGGAAGTCTTACCTCCGCTGGAAACTCGTTTCTGCATATGCTTCTTATTTGAGTAAAGATTTTGAAAACGAGAATTTCCGTTTTTCTGGAACGGTTTTATCGGGAAGAAAAGAGCAATTGCCACGCTGGAAACGTGTTTTAGATACCGAAAACGGCTTGATGGGCGAGTTGTTAGGGCAATTATTTGTGAAGGAATATTTCCCTGCAACTTCTAAAAAACGTTATGAAGATATGGTAGAAGCGATCCGTGTTTCCTACAAAGAACATATCGAAAAATTAGATTGGATGAGTGCTGCAACCAAGCAAAAAGCGTTGTTAAAGTTGAATGCCATCCATCCAAAAGTAGGTTACCCGGATCAATGGAAGGATTTTTCAACGTTACAGATCAGCAGAGAATCTTACGCTCAAAACGTGATGAACGGCCGCAACTGGCAATATCAGGAAAACATACACAAGCTGGGCAAACCGGTAAACCACGCCGAGTGGAACATGACGCCGCAAACGTATAACGCCAATTACAGTCCGAGCAACAATGAAATTACTTTGCCCGCCGCACAATTTATGGTTCCGGGAATAAAAGATGCAGATGTGGACGATGCCGTTGCTTACGGTTATGTGGCTGCCTCTACCATCGGCCACGAAATTACACACGGTTTTGATGATCAGGGCCGACAATATGATGCCAAAGGAAACCTGAAAGCCTGGTGGACACCGCAAGATTCAGTGAAATTTACCCAACGCGCGCAAAAGCTGGTCGAGCAGTTTAACAGTTACAAAGTGCTTGATAGTTTGCACGTAAACGGAAAAGCAACTTTAGGAGAAAACATTGCAGATTTAGGTGGAATTGTGTTAGGTTTAGATGCTTTCAAAAAGACGGCGCAATATAAAGCAGGCAAAACCATTAACGGTTTAACGCCGGTGCAACGTTTCTTTTTGGGTTATTCTTTGGGTTGGTTAGGCCACGAACGAGATGAAGCTTTAGCAAACCAAGTCATGACCGATGTGCATTCGCCAGGCTATTTGCGTGTAAATGCGCCTTTTTCTGATGTGGATGAGTTTTATACGGCTTTCGGTATTAAAAAAGGAGATCCGATGTGGATCGATCCGGATAAAAGGGTGAAGATTTGGTAATGCTTCTTTTATCACCTATAATTTACAGCGATGGATTCAGTTCATCGCTTTTTTTATGCTCATAAAACTATCTTTGGTTCAATGATGTGGTTTACTGCTTTTACCGATTGGGTTTCTGCGCAAAGTCCGCTGGAAGCAACCGGCGTTGTTACTGGAATTTTATGCGTTTACCTCGCCGCCAAAAACGTCATCTGGAATTGGCCTTTTGCCATTATCAGCGTTGCTATTTATATCATTATTTTTTTTGAAGCGAAGTTGTATGCTGATATGGGTTTGCAGTTTTACTTCTTGGCGATGAACATTTACGGCTGGTACTTTTGGAGCCGGAGATCGAAATCAGAACAAAAAGTTCCGGTAGAAAGAATCACACAAAAAGAAATTATCGTTTCCATCATCGGCGTTGTGTTGTTTACCGCAATCTTAGGTTTTTTGCTGAAGCATGGAACGGATGCCGCTTTCCCGTTTATCGATAGTTTTTGTACCGCTTGCAGTTTAATTGCACAAGTTTTACTGGCCCGAAAAGTGCTGGAAAACTGGCTGATTTGGGTTTTTGTAGATGTAATTTATGTGATCGTTTATTCCGCCAAAAACCTGCATTTAACAGCCAGCATGTATGCGCTTTATTTAATTATTGCGGCTTTAGGTTACCGCGATTGGAAAAAGGATTATCAGTTGCAGAAGTAAGGTTGTCATTCTGAACTTGTTTCAGAATCTCTCATGCAAGACAATTACCTTTCTTGTGGGGATGCCGAAACTAGTTCAGCATGACAAAAATAAAATAATAATGAACCAAAAAATCATCAAAATAGCCATAGTTGGGCCAGAATCAACAGGAAAATCAACGATGTCTAAATACTTAGCTGAGTATTACCAAACCATTTGGGTGCCCGAATTTGCGCGTGGTTATTGCGAGAATTTAACCGAAGATTGCACCTGGCAGGATGAAATCAACATGTTTCACGGACAGTTGGCTTTAGAAAAAGAACTGCTGCCAAAAGCCAACAAACTGCTGATTTGCGACACTACTTTTATCACCGTAAAAATTTGGAGCGATGCTTTGTTCGGCAGTTCGCCGCAGGAAGTGCTGGACGAATTGCATCTTCACCACTACGACCTTTATTTATTGTTAGATATTGATATGCCCTGGCAGGATGATCCGCTGCGTAATTTTCCAAATCAGCGTGAACATTTTATGCAGATTTGGCATCAGGAATTAAAATCAATCAACGCAAATTATAGCGTGATTTCTGGCATTGGTGAGGCGCGTTATCAAAATGCTGTAAAAGCAATTGATGCCTTTACCGCAAATTTTACTTAAATGCTTAATGTTTCAATTTGTGTCGTGAGTTGTATTTCCTCTTCTTCCGGTTTTTTTGAAAACAGCTACATCATATTACTTTCCAGCTTTCTGTCTTACCGACTTTTCTGACTTCCCCAACTAAATCACTTTCTTAACAGCTTTCACTAAATCATCCACTTCCGGAATTTTCGGAAAAACTTTCACCAACTGATGGCTTTTATCATAAATAGCTTCATAAGGCGTAGTTTGCACCTGGTAAAACTTTTGCACCACGTAAGTATAACCTTCGGTACCAACCGTAATGTTCGGGTATTTTTTAAGCTGATAATCTTTTACAAACTTCGTCATCGCTTTATATTGCCGCTGCGGATCAACAAAAGTGATCATTACAATCTGCGTGTTGCCAAACTCTTTAATGTGCTTGGTCAATTGTTCTGTTAAGTGCTGGCAATGCGGACAATCGGGCGCAAAATACATAATCATCACCGGTACATTTTTTTTGAGGTTGGCTGGCGTGATGTAAACACTGTCGGTGTTTAAAATTTTATAAGGCGGAATATTTTTATTGGCCGGCCCATCCTGCGAACAAGCGGAAAAGGTAACGCCAATCAGCAATAAAAAAAAATATAAGGGTTTCATGGAGATACTTCTTTTAGGGCAGTAAATTATTCAATAATAGTTAATTGGGTGATGATGTCATCCTCTGTAATTGGAAACGGTTTTTTATGACGGATCGTTTGGTGCACGGCATCAAAAATACCCATAAAATTACCTTTGAGTGAAGGAACAATCGTAGTTTCCATTTTTTCGGTTTCCGGGTTGATGCTGGTTAACTCGCCTTCCATTCCGGCTTCTTCAATACCGTAACCAAGTGCTAACGGTGACATGCCTTGATCGAGCTGCGCTTCCTGTGCGTCCGACCGTTTTTTAATGTATGTGCCGCGCGTGCCATGCAAAACAAAACCAGGCAACGCCTTGGCTACCAACATGCTGGCATATAAAAACACGTTTAAGTCTTCGGCATATTTTAGGTGGATAAAAGCATAATCGGGCACTTCTGTTTTATGCCGAAACCTGCCCAAAGTTTTGGTGTACGAAAGCGGTTTGCCAAACAAGTCAAGCGTTTGGTCGATCAAATGCGGACCTAAATCATACAACAACCCGCTGGCCGGCATTGGTGTTTCTTTAAAAGCTTTTGGCCCGATTTCGGGTCGCCAGCGGTCATATCTAAAATGCACTTCCACTAATTTGCCTAATTTGCCTGTTTCTAACACTTGCTTTACCGACATGACATCGCTATCCCAACGGCGGTTTTGGTAAACTAAAACTTCGCGGCTTACTTTTCGGCCTAAATCAAATAATATTTTGGCTTCTGCGGAGGTTGCAGCAATTGGTTTTTCAACCAATACATGTTTGCCAGCTTCTAATGCTGCTTTTACCAGGTTAAAATGGGTAAAGTTGGGCGTGTTTACAACGATCAGTTCCAAGTTTGGATCATTGATCAGCTCATCAATTGTATCATAACTTTTAATCTCCGGATAAAATTGTTTTGCCTTTTTAGTGTTGCGCTCCACAATTGCATCCA
>CAZZVO010000277.1:0-4937 GCA_964657505.1 uncultured Mucilaginibacter sp. | reverse complement strand
GAACAAAAAATATCAAAAAAGTAACAAGCGCAGCAATTGTGGATATTTTAATTTTCTATAAAGCTTTAACACCAGCATTAAGCTGAATTGTGGTTTCGTTTAAGCAAATTTTAAATTTTCTGCCTTTTAAATCACAAGTTCTGATTGTTGCGTTTTAACTATTACTTTTTTGTCTCAAAATATTTTTAAGCTTATTTTCGGCCTGATTATTTTCGAATATCAAAATCAAAACTGGCGTTTTACCGTATATTATAACACCTCAACTTTTTTCTGGATGATTGTTTTTGTTTTCTTTTTGGCTCACTGGTTTTTGTCTTTATTTTTCCAAACGTTTTTTCTTCACCGTTATGCTTCGCACAAAATGTTCAAGCTTAACCCATTCTGGGAGAAAACATTTTATTTGATGACTTACGTTTTCCAGGGTTCCTCGTTTCTAAACCCGCGGGCTTATGCCATTTTACACCGCATGCACCACACTTACAGCGATACGCCGAAAGACCCGCACTCGCCGCATTTTGCTAAGGACGTTTTGGGAATGATGATCAAAACCAAAAACATATACATGGATTATCAAAAGCATCGGATTGAACCTGAACCTGCTTTTCGTGGCGATTATCCAATTTGGAATTTTGTTGACCGGATGGGCGATTCCTGGATAAGCCGTATTGGTTTTGGCCTTTTCTACATCGCATTTTATGTAACCTTTGCTACACAATGGTGGATGTTTTTTTTGCTGCCAGTTCATTTTTTAATGGGTCCGTTGCATGGTGCAATTGTTAACTGGTGCGGGCACAAATACGGTTATTCCAACTTTGATAACCACGACCACAGTAAAAATATGTTGCCGCTGGATTTTTTGATGTTGGGCGAACTCTTCCAAAATAACCACCACAAAAAACCTAACGACGCCAATTTCGCAAAAAGATGGTTTGAGATTGATCCAACCTATCCAATCATGAAGTTGATGCACCATTTACGCATCATCCGCTTGCGAAAAATTTAATGATAAAAGAAGCATCAGTTAAATACTTACTTATCTATCTTTAACTGATGCTTCGTTTCCTGTTGATTTTCCTGTTGTTCCTGGTTTCCTTGCTGGCCGTTTTGCCCGCGCCAACTTATCATTTGTGGATTCTGGCCATTTTAGTAACCGAGTTTCCTTACGTTTTCATTATCCTCACCATCATTTTATATCTGTTCAAAAGCAGGTTGATTGGTTACAAAAGGGCGGGAAACATCCTCGCAATTATTTCGCTGATACTGTTTTTATCGCCTATTTTTCGGGCTTACAACATCGCATCGAAACTTCCGCAGGAAATAAAAGTATCGTTTGGAAATCAGGTTTCGAACATAAAATCTCCGCACCTTAACAAACCTTATTCTTTTTTTTCCATGTTTTCCGGGATTGATGGAGAAGCCGTTCCGTTTCAAACCTTCACTTACAAAACTTATCCTGAAATTGCTTTGCAACTGGATTTTTATATGATAAAAACAGCATCGAAAAAGCCCTGCGTTATTGTGATCCACGGCGGTTCCTGGAGTGGGGGAGACGACAAGCAATTGCCCGAACTGAACAGTTATTTGGCGCGCCGAGGTTACCAGGTTGCTTCAATGGAATATCGTTTGGCACCGCAATATCAAAATCCGCTGCCGGTTAAAGATGTAAAAAGTGCCATCAAATATCTAAAATCCAACGCAGAAAAACTACAAATCGATACCAATAATTTTGTTTTGCTGGGAAGATCGGCCGGTGCACAAATTGCCTTGCTGGCTGCTTATACCTTAAAAGATAGAAACATCAAAGGTGTAATTGACTTTTACGGACCAGCAGATATGATTTGGGGTTACGCCGCGCCAAGCAATCCTTTAGTTTTAAATTCGCATAAAGTGATGGAAGATTATCTGGGTGGCACTTATAGGCAGGTTCCAACAAATTTCGCGGCAAGTTCTCCGATTTTACACGTTGATGAAGCTTCCGTTCCAACATTGTTGATCCACGGAAAAAATGATGTTTTGGTTTCTTATCAGCACAGCGTTCGGCTCAATGCAAAACTCAACCAGCTTCATATCAGTCATTATTTATTGAGTTTGCCTTGGGCAACACATGGTTGCGATTACACGCTAAATGGACCAAGCGGACAATTAGCAACTTATACCGTGGAGCGGTTTTTAAACGTTATAACTTCGCCTAAATAACAGAACCGAAAAACTTTGTTCACGTATATATTTCAAAAATTAATCTTTAAAATCATGATCAGAAAATATTTTGCAATGCTTCTTTTACCGGTGTTTTTTTCGGTTGCTTCTTTTAAACCCATTGCGCCGGTTAAAAATGCAGTTTCAATAAAATCTGTTTCTGCAGATAAAATTGTTTTTGTGGAGAACGACTGGAATGCGGCGGTAAAAAAAGCATCGGCACAAAAAAAATGGATTTTTGTAGATTGCTACGCCACCTGGTGCGGCCCATGTAAAATGCTGAAACTGCAAACCTTTAACAATAAAAAAGTAGCAGATTTTTTTAACGAGAAATTTATAAACGTTTCCATCGATATGGAAAAAGGACAAGGTCCGCAATTGGCGGAGTTATGGAAATTGCAAGCGTATCCAACTTTGATAATTTTTGATGAGAACGCCAAACCAGTTCTTGGCACAATGGGTTTTATGAAAGCTGATGATTTAATGCGTTTTGCTCAAGAAGCTTTGGCTAAAAAATAACCGATACTTCTTTTACCGTGCAAAATTTTGGTCGAAAAATTCTGGCTAAAAGTTTATCATTGCCAAATGGAAAAAGAGCAGGTAAAAAAAGCATTTCTTTTTGATTTGAATGGAACCATGATTGATGATATGGAATTTCATGGCAAAGCCTGGTTCGATATTTTAAACAATGATCTCGGCGCCAATTTAAGCTGGGAAGCAGTTAAAAAAGAAATGTATGGCAAAAACCCGGAATTGCTGGAACGGGTTTTTGGGAAAATAAGTTTTCTGCGGAGGAGATCGAAACTTACTCAATGCGCAAAGAGCTGGATTATCAGGCAAAATATAAACCACATTTAAAGTTGATCGCTGGTCTGGACGATTTCCTGAGAAAAGCCGATGAACTGAAAATCAAAATGGCCATCGCTTCAGCAGCCATTCCGTTTAATATTGATTTTGTGGTTGATAATCTGGATATCCGCAAATATTTAAAAGCCATTATCAGTGCAGATGATGTGGAAATTAGCAAAACTCACCCCGAAACTTTTTTAAAAGCTGCCCAAGCTTTAGGTGTAAAACCGGAAGATTGTATCGTTTTTGAAGATGCACCAAAAGGCGTGGAAGCCGCCAAAAATGCAGGTATGAAATGTGTGGTTTTAACTACTGCACATGAGAAAGAGGATTTTGCGGAGTATGATAATGTGTTGGTTTTTACTAAGGATTATATGGATCCTAAAGTGATGGAATTGTTAAAGTAAATCCCACAACTAAAAACCAACAAAGCCTTCGCAATTATTAATTTCCGAAGGCTTTTTATTTTATTTAAAACCAATACTTCTTTTTAAAAACCCTTGCTGTTATTTCATAGGCAAAATTTGTCGTATTACTAAAAAAATCATATTGATTTGTAATTATTAGTTATAGATTTGTTACATTGTTCTACTATACTTCATAGCCTTATAATTAATATCCCACCTCATATATTAATTGTTAACATTTTATTAAACCTTTAATCTTAACGACATGAAACAGCTATCCAAAATTTTAATGTTGATTTTGTTAATTATTTCTATTCAAACATCTTTTGCTCAAATTAGTAGTTCTATTTCTGCTAGTACAGCGTCTGTTAAAAGAGGTTTGTCCGATGTTTGTAATTGTGATGTAGCACTTGAGCATGGTACAGATGAAGAATTTTTATCGAGATACAATTCCCATTTTTTACAAACCATGGCAGTTATTTTTAATCATGAATATTCATTTTGGGAATCAGACGCTGGGAAACATAGTTCCAATACTGAAATTAGTATAGCATACGCTGCATATAGTGGTTTGTTTAGTGGTAGCGAAACGGATGATAATAAAAAAGAAAAGTTTTCTGCTTTAAAAGATTTCTATCAAAAAAACCTCCTCGATGAACTTTCGATATATAAATATTATTCTCAAAAAACAAAAGCATCTAAACCTTATGATGCATGGTTGGCTTGTAAAAAAAGCTGTAATGAAGACGGAATTCTTTTAGATAAGAAAGTGAGTGGAAATACATTTACTGTTACTTTAACCTGGTTACATAGAAACACAACAGATAAAGAAAAAATTACTTCAATCGTTCCAAATAATGCAGCATCTTTGAATATAGGCACTTTAAAAGAAAATGCTACTATTTCTGGTAAAAGTTCTTATACCGGAAAGTTTAGAATAATTAATTTACTTGAAGATGCATCAGTAAGTGTAGATGTTAGTGAGTACGGTTCCAGTGAAATTTTAGTTCCTGGTACTCCAATTGTAAAACCAGAGTTAAATATTGGAGTTCCTGTAGGAACAATCATCGCCTACGGAGGTACTATTGCTCCTAAAGGAAAATGGTTGCTTTGTAACGGTGATGCAGTTACTCAAAGTAAATATCCAGAACTTTATGAAGCAATTGGGACAAGTTGGGGGAAACCAAATACAGAAGCAGGTAGTTTTAACTTACCTGATTTAAGAGGCATGTTTTTACGGGGTATGCTTGGTACTGCTGCATCAGTAAATGATCCAGCAATGGACGATAGAACTGAAAGAATGCCAGGAGGTGCTGTTAAAAATGCTGTTGGTAGTTATCAGACTGATATCGTTGGCAAGCATAAGCACACAACATCCATTCCTACTACAAATGGAAATAAAGAAGCGGGAAATGAGATACTAAATAACCAAGGTGGCTGTTGCACAAGGGGTAGTTTGGTCGAATATTCTTTTTTTGCCTCGCT
>CAZZVO010000276.1:0-4945 GCA_964657505.1 uncultured Mucilaginibacter sp. | reverse complement strand
TACCGTCCGATCCGGCGCGGATGACGCAAGGGCAACGCGCTGATGTGCAATCGCTGGAAGCTGTTCGTAAAGAATTTGGTTTGGATAAACCGGTTCCAGTTCAGTTTGCTTATTATTTGAACGATCTTTCGCCAGTAGGTTTTCACGATAATTCACCGGAAGAACAGCAGAAATACGGTTACGTGAAGTTGTTCTCTTTCGGAAAAAATAAAGTGATCGCTTTAAAATGGCCTTACCTGCGCCGATCTTACCAAACCCGAAAAGATGTAGCAAAAACTTTGATGGAAGTGATTCCGAACACTTTAATTCTGGCCACAACCGCTATGATCTTTGCTTCTTTTATTGGTATATTTTTAGGCGTTTTGGCCTCCGTTTATCAAAATACATGGATTGATAAATTGGCCATCAGCTTTTCTATCATCGGAATTTCCGCACCTTCTTTTTTTGCCGGGATCAGCATTGCCTGGCTGTTTGGTTTTGTGCTGAGCAAATTTACCGGACTCAATATGTCGGGCAGTTTAACCGGTTACGATCCGTTTAAAGGCGAAGTTATCATTTGGAAAAACCTGATTTTGCCGATGGTAACTTTAGGTTTACGTCCGCTGGCTATTATTGTGCAACTAACGCGCAACGCGATGCTGGATGTTTTAGGCCAGGATTATATCCGCACGGCAAAAGCAAAAGGGTTGGATAAAAACAGCATCATCTATAAACACGCTTTGAAAAACGCGCTAAACCCTGTTGTTACGGCCATTGCAACCTGGTTTGCTTCGCTGCTGGCCGGTTCTTTTTTTGTGGAATATATTTTTGGCTTTAACGGGTTGGGAAAAGCTACCGTTGATGCACTGGAAACTTCGGATTTTCCGGTAGTCATGGGCGCGATTTTATTTATTGCTTTTATTTTTGTGGTGATCAGCCTTTTGGTTGATTTGCTTTATGTTTGGATTGATCCGAGGGTGAAGCTGGGTTGAAGAGCGAGGATAAAAGAGCGGAGAACGAGGAGCAAAGATCAACCTAAAACAACAAAGCGTATCAAAATTTACCCGATAAAAACAGTATTGGTTTCCATCATTCAGGCCGCTCCTCAAACCTCAATCCCCGCACCTGATTACACCTTCACATCTTCCATTCCGTACTGCTTCAAAACCTCTGCTGGCACGCCCGTCCATTGGTTAGGTTGATTTCCGACAAAACCAATATCTTTCAGACCAATTTTACTGGTAAAAAACCCGGAAGCAGTCAGATCGCGCATACGGTTAAAAAAAGTTACACCTTGTGCCATTTCCGGTTTGGCTTTTAACGGATAAGCTATCTCGGTAACCATTTCGACCTGCTGCTGCGCATTGCAATCTGCAAAAGCATGTTGATAACGATTGAGGCATTGCACATCCAACCAACGCAAGCCGCCGCGCATAGGTGTTTGATGCTCCGGAATATCTTTCACAATAAATTCTATAAAATCGGGCACTTTGGCATCCGATGCACTTCCGGAATGCGCATCTTTCGGAATAATTATATCAACCAAAATGGTTATTGTTGCCATTTCCTGCTTGGTAAAAAAAGTATCGGCATTTAGTTTTTTGTCCCGTTCTATTTCAAACGGTTGTCGTCCGGCATCATCTGTAGCAGAATTTGCCTTTACTTCTTCTGCAGATTTGTTAGTATCATTTTTACAGGCATCCAATAATAAAGCCGTAGAAAGTGTGGTTAAGCCAATTGCTTTTAGCGAATCGCGTCTGTTCATTTTAGGTTGATAAAAGAAGCATTAAACATTCAGTTTTTTTCTTTCAGCGAGGATATATTCGCTGGTACGCATAGATAAAGCGAGGATTGTCCAGGTAGCATTTTTATCGCCTTGCTGCACAAACGGCGCGGCATCCACCACAAACAAATTTTTACAATCGTGCGCCTGGCACCATTTATTTAAAGCTGATTTCTTTGGATCATCGCCCATTCTCACCGTTCCCACTTCATGGATAATTTTGCCGGGAGCTTCCAATCCATAACTGGTTTCGGGGCCATGTGGTTTTGAGGTGATGATCGCGCCCATTTCGTGCATGATCGACTGGAAAGTTTCCTGCATGTGTTTGGCCTGTTTAACTTCGGCATCTGTCCATTTGTAATGAAATTTTAAAACCGGGATCCCAAATTTATCAACCACGTCCGGGTCTATCTCACAGTAATTATCTTCCCTCGCAATTGCCGTTCCCCTGCCGGCCATGCCAACTTGTGTGCCGTAAAAACGACGGTAATCATCTTTTAAGGATGCACCAAAACCACCGGCTTCTTTCATTTTACCATCACGGCCGGGCATCAACCCGTTTAAATTTTGAATGCCATTTGCAAAACCATACGACGGCATGTGCATTCCGCCGCCGTATTCAATATGATAACCACGCGGAAAATCCAGCTTTTTATTGTCCAGCCACCACGGCGTGTAAATATGGACGCTACCCACGCCATCTTCGTTATACCGTTTTCGATCCAGCAACTGCGGAAGAAAACCGCCTAAACTTGCCCCGGTAGAATCATGGATGTATTTGCCAACTATGCCGCTGCTATTTGCCAAACCGTTTGGATGGCTGGCAGATTTAGAATTGAGCAGCAACCTGGCAGATTCGCCCGCGCTTGCACCCAAAATCACGATTTTGGCATTTACCTGATATTCCTGCAAGTCATTCTTATCAACATAAGAAACACCTGTGGCCATACCGCTGACATTTGTAAGTACTTCGCGCACCATGGCGTTGGTAATCACTTTTAAATTTCCGGTTTTAATAGCCGGAATAACCAGGCAGGATGATGAAGAAAAATCTGCATAAACTTTACAGCTTCGGCCGCATTGTCCGCAATAAAAACAGGCACCGCGGTCTTTATTGCCGGGCAAACTTTCAGTCAATACAGAACCTCTTCCGGCAATAACTTTTACACCTGCTTTTGCTGCCCCTTTTTTAATGAACAATTCGTTTAGGCGTGGTTTAGGCGGAGGCATAAAAATGCCGTCAGGTTCGTTTTCCAGTCCTTCTACTGTTCCGTAAACGCCAATTAACCGGTCAACTTTATCATAAAAAGGTTTAACATCGGCATAAGTGATCGGCCAATCATCTGTCAAGCCATCAAGGTGATGACTTTTAAAATCATTCGGACCCATCCGTAAAGAAATTCTTCCCCAATGATTAGTCCTGCCGCCCAACATGCGCGAACGAAACCAGCTAAATTCCGTTTTATCTTTCGTGGTATAAGGTTCGCCTTCCAGTTCCCATCCACCGAAAGCCGCATCAAAATCGCCAAACGGCCTTGTGGTAGAAGCGCCTCTCCGCGGAGATTCATAGGGAAATTTTAACTGTTGCGAATCTTTCGCCGGATCGAAAAACGGACCAGCTTCCAGCATCAGCACTTTTAAACCCGCATGTGCCAAAACGTACCCAGCCATCCCTCCGCCTGCACCCGAACCCACAATTACAGCATCATAAACGGTACCGGATTTCTTGATTTGAAAATCACTCATAAAAAATATGGGAAATTATTTTGTGTAATTTTAATATTGAGTAACGAAACCTCTTCTGCAAAGGCAGTAAAAATTGATAAGTATATGCGTTCCACAGTCGTTACGGTTTTGCCTGCTAAAAATAACTTATAATTTCTTACGACAAGCGATAGTCTTAATATTATTTAAATTTTGTGCATGCTTCTTTTATCGCCATAAAAACAGAAAGATAAATGTTTTTTGTTTTCGATTAAAGCCGACATAAAATTATGCCTGTAAAAGAAGTACCGTAAATCCTTCCTCAAAATTAAGTCTACCACTGGTATTAATTTTATCTCCTAAATTCAACACTTTTGCACAAACAATTAATATGGATGCACCAGCCGACATGTATTATTTCCAAATGCTGATGCTCCTGCTATTAATGGGCATTTGTACTTTTTGGCTCGGCGGCTTGTTGCAGTGGTTATTGCTGCGGAAAAGCCATCCGCGGAAAAAGATATTTTTTATCCTGATCATTTCGCTGTTGCTTTCTTATTTGCTGGCCTTACTTTTTTGGTTTTACTGGCCGCATCCGCAAGAACCTATGTGGAGCGTATTTTTTCTGCCAGCCGTAACTGGCGAACTGATAATCCTAATTATTACAATTGCAATTTTTAAAAGAAGAAATCAAAAATGAGCCTGATTTTTTTGATCGGTTTTATGGGTTCGGGCAAAACTACGCATGGCCGCAAGTTAGCTTCGTTTTTAAAAGTTGATTTTATTGACCTGGATGAAGTTTTCGAACGACAAAACAACCGTACCATCGCCAATTATTTTGAGGTTTTTGGGGAAGAGAAATTTCGGCAGGCAGAATCAGCTTTGTTAAAAAATACGGTTTATCCCGAAAACGCCATCATTTCTACCGGCGGTGGTTTACCCATTTTTTTTGACAATATAGATTGGATGAAGCAGCATGGAACGGTCGTTTATCTACAAGTTCCGCCCGGCATAATTGCTGCAAGGTTATCCAATGCCAAAACCGAACGGCCGCTACTTCAACATAAAACCGGCGAAGAACTGCTACAATTCATCACTCAAAAACTGGCCAAACGCGAGCCAGTTTATACGCAAGCATCTGTTATTGCAAATGGTGTTGGCTTAACGCCGAGAAAATTAGCTGATTTGCTAAAGTTATCAAGCTAAAGTTTTAGGGTGATAAAAACAGTATCAGTTCAGCAACCGCATTTTCCGCTGTCATCTTGGGCGAAGCGGAAGGATCTTCTTCAAAGCGATAAACTATTTATTATCTTTTCTTTAATTAGAAAGAACAAGAAAGAAAGGCGTCAACCAGATCGAATACAAATTATTAAGCTGTAAAAGAAGCATCGCTTCTTTTAGCAAACCTGCGGTTGCCGGTATTACGTTCTTTTTGCTTGAACAAAAAGAACCAAAAATTCAAGAATGCCGGATCGCCTC
>CAZZVO010000275.1:0-4957 GCA_964657505.1 uncultured Mucilaginibacter sp. | reverse complement strand
ACTTTGATAAGCTTTAATTTTTTCTGCAACATCAACCATCGGCGCTATCCAAATATTTTTTTCGTTTTGTTTGAGGTAATGCAGTAATTTACTGTGATCGCTTAAACCCACATTGATGTTATGGCCGCCACCAACGCCATGAAATAAAAATACCAAAAGCGTGTGCGCTAACTGTGCTTTTTTTACTAGATCAATCATGTATTCTGCAGATTGTCCATTTATACCGTAGCAATCGATATTGTCCAAGTTAACCTGTTCAGCGTTTTGCATACCAGAACTTACGCCACGTGCACCAGCAAAATCGTTTCTTAACTGCTCATAAAAAAACACATCCCCAATTTTACGGTCGCCACAAGGGTAGGCAAACGTGCGTTTGTCTTTTCCGTCAATAGCTTTCAGTAAAGTGTTGTTGATGCGGATTTCATCGACTTCCCGCGCAACAGAATATTTACTTAAATCATGATCCGGCGAAACAAAACTTCGGCCGGGCAAACTGCCATCGCAAGGATGAAACAGCGCGTGGTTTCCTAATTCGTGCCCTTCTTTTGTAGCTTTTCGCCACTCGTTTAAGCGTTTATTTATTACAGGGGAAGAACCGATCAGATAAAAAGTTCCTTTTAGTTTGAGGGAATCCAAGGCCGGAATTACATTGTCGAGATCAACATCAATTGCATCATCATAAGTTAAAACTACGGCGCATTGCTTGTTGTTCCAAACTTGCGTTTGCGCTTTGGCCGTAAAAACCGATACCAGCAGCAATGCCGAAAAAAGTATTTTCTTTAAATTCATAATTAAATTTAGGTTGATTTTAATTTTGCATGATACTTCTTTTATCGGCATAAAATTAGTTTTCACAATTTACCTCAACACAAATTTAGGTTGGTAAAAGAAGCATCCGTTATTTTCCTACAGAAATAGTTTTTGGTTTGATAAAATTATCAGCTTCCGCTTTTCGTTACCAAACCACTTTTTGTTTTGCTAAATCTAACTACAATTTCATTGCATTCTTCTTGTTATGGAAAGATTGGTAATGCTTCTTTTATGCCAGTAAATCTTGTATCAACATCAGTAAAAAATAAAAAGGAAAAATATTTAGTGATACCGTTAACAATAAAGTAGTATCAGTTATTTTGTCGTGTCCATCCTATAACCCAATATGGAGAGCATCTTTTCGCCGTAACGTTTTCCCAGCGTTCGGTAACCATCGGCAGTAAAATGTAGATGGTCCTGTGCACTCGAACAGCCGCTCGAAGAAATTACGTACGAATTAAGAACCGTTTCGGGCAGTGTTGCTATAATGCTGTTCATACTTGCACATTTGCCCTGCTGATCTGCATTAACCAATTCACCGGCCAGCAGCGGAACATTTGCAGCTTTAAGATTGAGGTCTTTCATCAAATTATCATAAACGCCTTTAACTTTTTTCGTCCAAAGCGTATCGCCTGTATTAGATTCTCCCTGATGCAGCAGAATTCCTTTGATGACACCTTTTTGCTTGGCTAATTTTGCTAATTCTAAAAGCCTTTGATAAGGATTGCCGTTATATTCGGCAGCAAAATTTTTCATCCAATCTGGTGCAGTCGATAAGTACGATTGATAATGGTCTTTTTCGAAAATCTCAATCTTGGCACCACCTACCGAAACATTAATGATTCCAATTTTTATCTTTTTGGGAAGATTTGCAACCAATGTCCGTCCAAAATAATCCGCAGGAGTCAAACCAGTTTTGCATCGGCATAAAGGCGGAATAGCTGTGTACCAGTTACCTTTGGTACGATGCAAATCCGGGCAATCTACAGCTTCTAAAACCTGAAACCTTTTATCAACTCCAACCGTGTCTTGCGGCTCAATTTTAGCGTTGCCTTCCATGTTAGATTGCCCGAAGCAAAGAAATATGTAGAAGTTTTTGTCTTGAGAGAAACCCTTTAAACCGATTAAAGTGAAAGCAATAATGGCGAGCAACTTTAGTTTTAATTTCATGTTGTGGTTGATTAATCTTTAAAAATTAAACCTGCAAACTGGTTTAAAGATCTTCTCCAGGTTTGCCATTCGTGTGCCGTGCCTGGCGATTCGTAATAGACATGCTGAATGCCAGCTTTTTCCAATTCCTTGTGCAAGCCGTTAACACCTTTGTACATCCTTTCCGGTTCTGCCGTACCAATGCTCATATAAAGCACTTTTACTTTTTTGTTGAATGCTGAGGCATCTGCCCAAACGCCGTTATACATTTTGGTAACTTCAACTCCAGGTTGTAAAAAACCAGCTCCGCTAAAACCGCCTACATAAGCAAATTTGTCCAAATTGGTCATCGTGGTTTGGAACGTTTGAAAACCACCCATTGAAAGTCCAGCCATTGCACGATGATCCCGGTCGGTAAGCGTTCTGAAGTTTTTATCAACCATCGGGATGATTTCTTTGACCAGCACTTCCGGGAAAATATTGGCATTTGCAGCACTTGCTGTAGTTGAAGCTGCGGGTTGGGCAGCCGTGGCGTAACCTCTGTCCATCACTACAATCATTGGCGTTGCTTTTTTTGTGGCGATCAGATTATCCATAATCAAATCCATTTTCCCCTGCGTATTCCAGCCTGTTTCATCTTCACCGGAACCATGCTGCAGATAAAGCACCGGATATTTTTTATTCGAATCAGCATCGTATTGTGGAGGTGTGTAAACATAAGCTCTTCTCCAGGCTTTTGTCAAATCGGAATAATAATTTACAGACCGGACCTGACCGTGCGGAACATTTTTTGCCGTATAGAAATCGCCAGCCGGATCTGGAATATCAATGCCGCTGGCCATTCTTCCCATACCGTAAAAAGTTTGGCTGGAAGGATCAACAACAGCCACATTATCTATCAGTAAAGAATAATAATGAAAGCCCAACATCACAGGATCAGTTGTTACTATCCAGTAACCGCCGGTATCTTTTTTCATATCGTACTTCTTTAACAGATCGATTTTTACATTTTGCGCTTCCGGTGCTTTCACCCGAAACATTACGCGGTTATCTGCCATAATCTGCGGATATTTTACACCCGGAATATTGGTAGATGCAGGCACGCCAGGCGCAGAATCTGTATATTTTGGAAAGCTTGATGTATCTACTGGCTTGAAAATCAGTTCGGAAAACATGTACAAACCGTTCTTCCAAACTTTAAAATCGTGTACGCCAGGTTCGATGTAATAAATGTGCGGTACATTTTTTTCTGTCAGATAATCGTGTGTGCGTTTACTGATAAATACTAAAACATCACTTGCACCACAGGAAATCCAAAGCAGTTTCAACTGTTTTCTGGCTGCATCGGCATCCGGAACCAGTTCTTCAGGTGTTTTTGTATTTGGCGCAGCCGAGAAGGCTCCAACCCAAGCAAACTTGTTGAGATTGCCCAAACCAAAATTTAACGATTGCCCGCCGCCCATAGACAAACCCGCAATCGCCCGGTTATTTCTATCGGTAAAAACAGTATAATGGCTATCAATATAAGGAATCAAATCGTTTAGCAAATCCTTCTCAAAAGCAGTAAAAGCCTGCACTTTGTCTGGTGCCATAATGTTGCCGGTTGCTCGGTCATCTTTCATGGCACGACCGTTTGGCAGTACCACAATCATCGGTTCAACCTTACCTTGCGCATAAAGATTATCCAAAATCACCTCTGGATGGCCACCGTTAAGCCATTCTTTTTCATCTCCGCCAATACCATGTAAAAGATACAGCACCGGATATTTTTTCCGTTTGGAATAACCCGGCGGCGTATAAATTAAAGCCAGGCGCGTGCTGCCTATTGTTTTTGAAGGATAACTGATGGTATCAATTTTACCATGCGGAATATTGCTTTGCAAAACATCAAAACCTGCTGGAGCCTGTTTAACAATTTCCTGTGCTTGTGCAGGCAACTGCCACATCAATAGCGTAGTTAATAAGCAAAGGCAGAAATTTTTTGTTGATGAATTTTTCATATACTGTTTTACTTAGCTAAAAATCGGATACTTTTTATATAAATGTTTTGTGGCGTTCCCGAAGAAAATTTGATAAAAACATCATGTTGGCCGGTTACATTTTGAATTCCTTTGTTGAAGGTTTTGAAGTTATTTTCGCCAGTTACAATTATCGGAATCGTTGCAATTAATTTTCCTTTTTGCAGATCATCCAACCAGATTTCTACTGTACCAGCCGTTTTTGCGGAAGCTGTTAACTCGATATTTTTCGGAGAAACTGTACCTAATTCAACGCCGGACAACATCAGCCAGCCACCTAAATTTGAAGTATTGGTAATTACTTTTTGCTGATTTTGCAATACTGTTTTTATACCATAAAAATTGCTGTAACCGACGGCCGGCAAGGCCGATAAACCATCTTTACAGATAAAGAAATCGAAATCTGCCAGTTTTCCTTCGGCAAATAAACCAACGCTCGTGCCAACCCAGGAATTGAAATTGGGCTGCGCTTTATCTATTGGAACTGCGCTAATCGCCGCACCTAATGATGTCCAGTTTTTGCCGTCGCTGCTTGCAAATCCGCTTAAAAGATGTTCATTCCTTACAATTTTTAGCCACAGGATATTGCCAAACGTGTTGGAAATTGATCGCGTTACCGTATCCAGTTTGAAAATGACTTTTTTATTCTGATCGAAGCCGGAGTATAACCGTGCAATTTCTTTTTGATTTCCGTTAGTTAAATAAATGCCTGCTTTACTGCTGGAATCGATTGCATTTAAATCCACACGTGTAATTGCTGTATAAAAATGATCTGTTTCTTTCTGCATCACATGCGTACGGTTGGTATCCGGCGACAATCTGATCCAGCCTTTTCTGGCCGTAAGCGAATAACTGGCGGAAGCTTTTTTAGTTAAAAAATGCCACCACAAACCTAAAGTACCAGTTTCAAAATAATCGGTTTTAACACTGCGCCAGTGAATATCAGAATATGGCAAATTGGGTTTGATAATCGGCTTGGT
>CAZZVO010000274.1:0-4998 GCA_964657505.1 uncultured Mucilaginibacter sp. | reverse complement strand
CGAAATTGGATTTGAAATGTATCATAAAATTTTGGATGAAGCCATCCAGGAACTAAAAGACGAAGAATTTCAAGGCGTTTTTCAGGATGAAAAACCTCGTCCGTATGTTTCATTTACACAGATTGATACCGATTTGGAAATCCTGATCCCGGATGAATATGTAACCAGCATTGCCGAACGCTATAATTTATACACCGAACTTTCTAAGTTAGAAAACGAAACCGAACTGCAAGCTTTTGCCAAACAACTGGAAGACCGTTTCGGATCAATCCCACGACCTGTCAACGATATGCTGAATACTGTACGACTGCAATGGTTAGGAAAAGCGATTGGCTTTGAAAAAGTATCCCTTAAAAAGAGTATTCTGCGCGGCTATTTTATCAGCAACCAGCAATCACCTTACTTTGAAAGCGGCTCTTTCCACCGCATTTTACAATTTGTGCAGGATAACCCCAGAAGATGCAATCTCAAAGAAGTAAAAAGCAGTTTGCGCATCAGTTTTGAAGGTATCCGAACAATTGATCAGGCAGTAGAAGTTCTGCAGGAAATGACAGAACAGCCGATTGTTGCTTAAAAAGTAGTATTGAAACTATTGCACCACCTGATAAATTTCATTCAAATTCCTGCCATAACCTTTATAATCCAAACCATAACCAACTACGAACTTGTTCTCGATTTTAAAAGCAACATGCTGTAAATCAATATGATGCCCCATTGCATCCGGTTTGTAAAGTAGCGTAGCAATGCTGATGGATGCCGGGTTTCTAGCTTTCAGTTTATCCAAAATAAAACGCATCGTGGTGCCGGTATCCACAATATCTTCCACAATAATTAAATGCCGGCCGGTAACGTCCATCTTTAAATCATAATCTTCTGTTACAACACGCTTGCTTTCCATGCCGCCGTGATAGGACGAAACCTTCATAAAAGCGATCTCGCAAGGAATATCAACCTGCTTGATCAAATCAGCAATAAACAAAAAGCTGCCGTTTAAAATACCTATAAAAACAGGCTTTTTACCTTCATAATTTGTGTTGATCTGTTTACCCAGTTCCGCAATCCTGGTCTGGATGGCTTCAGCATCGATCATTATTTTAAACTTTTTATCTTCAACGGTTACAATTTCCGGCTTCATGTTGATGCTGTTTTTATTGCCCTAAATTACCCAATCTGCCCGGTTTTCTTCAAATTCATTCGTGCAGTTAATGCTTATCTTTGTCGTGATTTATGATGATTTACCACACGCACCAGTTGCCAAACGGCATACGGGTTTTATATTACCCATCTGATTCTACCATTGCGCATTGCTGTTTGATGATTAACGCCGGTTCGCGCGATGAAGCCGAAGGCAAAGACGGCCTGGCGCATTTTATAGAACATTTGCTGTTTAAAGCGACAGAAAGACGAACCACCAACCAGATTTTAAACCGTTTAGAAGTAGTTGGTGCGGATTTAAACGCCTACACCACCAAAGAATACACCTGCATCCACGCTTCGTTTTTGAAGGACTATTTAGAACGGGCGATGGATTTGATGGAAGATATATTTTTTCATTCCACTTTTCCGGAAGCTGATATGGAGAAAGAAAAAGGTGTGATTTTGGATGAAATTGCCTCGTACCAGGACCAGCCGGAAGAAGCCATCCAGGATGATTTTGAAGATTTGTTGTTTAAAAACCATGCTTTAGGCCGAAATATTCTGGGTACGCCAGCTTCTGTAACGGCTTTGACTCGGGAAGATATTGCTTCTTTTATCGCCCAAAATTATAACACGCATCAGGCCGTTTTTGCCGTTACCGGAAGTTATGATTTTGCCAAAGTGATCAAACTGGCCGAACGCTATTTTGGACAAGTGCCAGAAAATAACCAGTCTAAAAACCGCTTGCAACCTGAAAATGCAAAAGGTGAATTGATCCGATTACAAAAGCAAATCACGCAAACGCATTGTGTTTTGGGCAGCAACGCATATGCTTCTTTTAGCACTAAAAAACCTGCGTTGCTTTTACTGAATAATTTGCTGGGCGGAAACGGAATGAGTTCGCGTTTAAACCTGGAAATCCGCGAAAAATATGGTATTGCTTACACCATAGAATCCAATTATTCGCCTTTAACCGATAGCGGTATTTTTTCTGTTTACTTTGGAACAGATGCCGAAAAAGCAGGAAAAGCAATGAAATTAGTGCAGAAGGAATTACAAAAACTCCGCGACAATAAATTAGGCACTTTACAATTGCAGCAAGCCAAACAAAAATTTATCGGGCAGATTGCTTTAGCCGAAGAAAACCGTTTAGGATTAATTTTATCGATGGCCAAAAGCTTAATGGATTTCGGCAAGATTGATACGCTGGAAGAAGTTTTCGCCAAGATAAACGCCGTTACTGCAGATGAATTGCAAGAGATCAGCAATGAGGTTTTTGATCCGGCTGCTATGCTTACTTTAATATTTGAGCCGGAGGATTAAAACCACTGTTTTTGCAGCCGACCTATAAGGTTTTTAAAACCTTACAGGTCTAAATAAAACCGGTATAATTTTAGGTTATAAAAAGAAGCATATTGAACAAATGGGGTCGATTTTAAATCTACCTAAAATTTTATAACGCTAAAACCCCTATTTTTGCAGCAATGAAATTACCAATTGTAGCATACGGAGACCCGGTATTAAAACGCGTGGCCGTGGATATAGAACCAGAAACTTTCCCGAACCTGAAAGAGCTGATTGTAGACATGTTCGAAACCATGTACGCGGCGCGCGGCGTTGGTTTAGCAGCACCCCAAGTTGGCCATTCCATCCGTTTGTTTATCGTTGATACCACACCTTTTGAAGATGATGAACCCGATTTGAAGAACTTTAAAAAGGTTTTCATCAATGCACATGTTATTGAAGAAACCGGCGAAAAATGGCCGTTTAACGAAGGCTGTTTAAGTATTCCGGATATTCGGGAAGATATTTACCGTTGCAGTAATCTTCGTCTTTCTTATTTGGATGAAAATTTTGTGCAGCACGAAGCATCTTTTAAAGGATTAGCGGCGCGTGTTATTCAGCACGAATATGATCATACAGACGGAAAATTGTTTACCGATCATTTAAGTCCGCTGCGCAAAAGGATGATCCAGAAAAAGCTGAACGATATTTCTAAAGGAATTGTAAAGGCAGAATATAAAATGAAGTTCCCGGCCGTTAAAAAAGGCCGTTAATTACTGTCGTTATCGCTTTGCCGACTTTTATCACCACGGATAATAGACCGTATTAAACTTCCCCAGGCAATTGGGTTAAGCAAAGGGTTTGTAGGGCCAGAACCTGTGTGAACCAGATTATCGTGCATAGATTGCAAGTTCATGATCTGGTTCGTTTGTCCGTCATGAGGCAAAGTCCTGGCCATCGCTAAAACAGAAGTCCTGCTCAAATTCTTGGCTGCAATAGCCAGATCATCATCGGCAAATTTCATTGCTAAAAAATCCCTTTTAAATTCATCCGTACTTGCCCATGGGAAAACACGTACCTGCGGCAAATTAATAGCTTCGGCCTTTAGCCTGATTTTCAGCACATAACTTTTGTTCACCACGTTTTCCGGGATAACAATAGTTTGACTAAGATAACCAACGGAAGAAATTCGGATACTATCTTTCTCGTGCACCACGAACGAAAAGTAACCTTCGTAATTAGAAGAAACAACTTGCTTTTTGTACGAAAGATTGGTTAAATTGGTGTAAGGCACAACCGTATTGCTATCCGCATTTAAAATGATACCAGAAAATTGCACCAACGGACGTTCTACTTTTTGTGCAAAAGCAGAAAAAGAAATCAGTAAACCTAAAGCTAAAAACAGCTTTTTCATTTATAAAAATTCTTTGTGTGCAGAAGTGTATTTCTCAAAATTAAATTAAAAAATGGTCACAAAAGAAGCAATAATTTTTTGGTCGCCGTTTATTAATCATGCTGTTTAACAATCCTTAACAATTTTTTTACTGTAAATTTTCGGGTAGTACGGCCTGCGGGTCGTCAATATCCGTTAGGTTCACTGCCTCTACTGATTTAACCTGCGGAACAGCACGCATAATGGCTTGTTCAATCCCAGCTTTCATCGTCATGATGCTCATTGGGCAAGAGCCGCAAGAACCAAGCAGCCTTAATTTCACCACGCCATCTTCCGTAATATCCTCTATCGAAACATTGCCGCCATCCGTTTCCAAATACGGCCTGATGGTATTTAATGCTTCTTCAACCTGGTCTGTAAGGTTCATTTTTGATGCTTCTTTTATAGGGTAAAAATAATCATTTTATCTAACACCAACAGTATCTGTAGATTTAGCGTTGCGGATAGCGACTTGCTGCGCCACACGTTCTGCCATATCAAAAAAAGCGGTGGCCATCGGGTTATTTTCTTGCAGGATGATCGGTTCGCCGGCATCTCCGGAATCACTGATACTTTTCACCAGGGGAATTTCGCCCAAAAACGGAATATTCAATTCTGCAGCCAGCTTTTGACCGCCGCCTTGTCCAAAAATATAATATTTGTTTTCGGGAAGTTCTGCAGGTGTAAAATAAGCCATATTTTCGATGATGCCGAGCAAAGGCACGTTTATCGCGTTCATCATAAACATCCCAATCCCTTTCTTTGCATCGGCCAAAGCCACATTTTGCGGCGTAGTCACGATAACAGCTCCAGCAACCGGGAAAGTTTGGGTTAAAGTGATGTGGATATCGCCGGTTCCGGGAGGAAGGTCAACTATCAAATAATCCAGTTCGCCCCATTCCGCATCATTAAACAACTGTTTTACAGCGGTAGATACCATTGGTCCACGCCATGGAACCGGTTGGTTTGGATCAGTAAAAAACCCAATAGAGAGCAGCTTTATACCAAATTTTTCAATCGGTTCTATCCGGCTTTTACCGTTTACTTCGGAAGATCTTGGCCGCGCTCCTTCCAATCCAAACATAATCGGGATGGATGGGCCGTAAATATCAGCATCAATCAAACCAACTTTTGCGCCTGTTTTA
>CAZZVO010000273.1:0-5022 GCA_964657505.1 uncultured Mucilaginibacter sp. | reverse complement strand
ACCAGGCCCGTTCGCGCTTTCGGAAAACCAAATGCTTGAAAATATTCTGGAGGAAATCAGCTTTAATATTATTGATAACAAAGATATTCCCGTTGTTTGGGATTATTTAAGTGTAGAAACTGCTTTAAAAGGATTGATGTCTACCGGTCCTGTTTCACGTGCAATTGATTATTGTGGTTTTGGAAAAGCGCATGAAACAATTTCTAATTCAATCCAACCTTATATCCAAAGTAACGGGCATGTTATCTATCATAACAAGTTCAGGATTGTAATTGCTGAGAAATAGAGTTGGTTGTAATTGTGAAATTTTCTTGGATTTATTGATGCTTCTTTTACCCCGTTAAACTTGATCTTACCATCATTGCGACAAATGCAAAACACATTTTGAGGTGATAAAAAAAGTATTACAATTTTCAATCTAAACTTAACAGGCTTTAAAATAAATCAAACCATCAGCATAACATTTCCACAATCTTATCTGTGTCGCCAATTTCGCCTAACCTTGGGAAAATGTATTTCAAGCTATTTTCATGTGCTTCAGGAATCATATCTGTAATGGCATCTATCGCAAAAGTAATATTATAGCCGCGTTCGCTGGCACTTCTTGCGGTGCCTTCCACGCCTGCACTTGTAGAAACACCTGCCAGAACAATACCTGTAACATTCCGCTTTTTCAATTCTTCCTCCAAAGCGGTTTCGTAAAAAGCGCTCCAGGTATGTTTGGTGATGAAAATATCATTGGACTGGCTTTTAATTTCAGGGAGAATATCGAGCGCATCTTCTTTAAAAGCAGGATGTGACGCAGAACTTGCATCTTTCCGGGCTTTAATCCATGTTGCATTGGCAGGGTTTACATTTACAATTACAATTGGCAATGCTGCCCTTCGAAAAGCGGCTACCAACTTTGCTGTATTTTCTAAAATATTATCGAGCGGTTTTACTAATTGACGCTGGGCTATCCCTTTTTGTAAGTCGATAATTACAAGTGCTGTGTTTTGATCAAGAGCGGTTACCATACTTTTAGTTTTTAAACTTTGCAAATGTTTTTAAGCATGCATAGCAACTTCTACCGGCTGTTTTTCAATGATTGTTGCGGTATTTGCTTTTAATTTATTGCGATGCAGGAAGCGGACATGCAACACGCCGATCAGCAGTGCAATAATTCCTTCTGCCATTACCGTATTTTGTACGCCAATATGTTGTGATATCGACCCAACAATTAACCCGCCAAGCGGCTGCATCCCGAAAAACGCCATCGCATAAAAACTGATTACGCGGCCACGCATATCCGGGTCTACCGTGGTTTGGATCAAAGTATTGCTGATGGTAATTTGCGACATCATGCCAAAAGCACCAATGGCAGCAAAAACCAAAGCAAGCGGATAGTAAGTGGTGTGCGAAAACAAGACCAAGCCCAATCCAAAAACAAACGTGTTGATAGCCAAGATCTTCCGCAGGTTTTTGCCGGGTTTTAAAGAAGCCAGAAAGATAGCACCGGAAAATGCACCCAACCCAATGGCACTATCGATCACGCCAAAAGTGGATGCTGTGCCATGAAATATATCTTTTGCATAAACCGGGATTAGCGTGCTAAACGGCAAAACCAATAAACTGATTGTGGCCAGCATCAGCAATACAAAGCTAATGGAAGGAGTTTTTTTAATGTAAACCAGACCTTCGCGCAGTTCGCCAAATACGTTTTTTGGATGTAGTTTTGGTACAAATTTGGGCAGTTTCATCAGTAATAACGAAATGATAACGGCAACAAAACTTAAAGCATTCAACCCAAAGCAAACATCATCCCCAAACTTTTCTATCGCAATTCCTGCAATCGCCGGGCCAATCAACCTGGATAAATTAACCATGGAGGAGTTTAAAGCCAGTGCGTTAGGCAGGTCTTTTTTGTCGTTCACCATTTCGTAAACTAACGATTGGCGCGCAGGTACATCAAACGCGTTGACGATGCCGAGCAAA
The DNA here is from genome assembly GCA_964657505.1 of uncultured Mucilaginibacter sp. Taxonomy (GTDB): domain Bacteria; phylum Bacteroidota; class Bacteroidia; order Sphingobacteriales; family Sphingobacteriaceae; genus Mucilaginibacter_A. Next base: position 3,048 of record CAZZVO010000273.1, on the reverse strand, counting down.
ACGCTCAGCGCAAGGATTTCCCAAACTGAATAATGCCTGAAAAATATAAGCGCGGTAAGCAGCAAAGCTTGCACCATAGATACAATTTGCGTGAGCAGCAGCAACTTGTAACGGTTGTAGCGGTCGGCGGCAATCCCTCCCAAAAACGACAATAAAAAGGAAGGGAACATGGTGGCAAACAGCGTTACGCCCAGCATGAATTTGGAATGCGTGAGGGAATAGATTACCCAGCTTACGGCTGTTTTTTGCATCCAAGTCCCGATCAAAGAAACGGACTGACCGGCAAAATACAACCGGTAATTACGGCTTTTAAAAGCGCTAAAGGTGCTGATGTTCATTTGTACATACTGTTTTTACCTTACTAATTCTTATAAGGGTTTTAATCGAAATCGACCAATTTGGTTAAGGGCGCAATTGCCTGTTGTAAAACTGCTAATTCTTTGGCCGTACAGGTTTCTTTCAATGCCTTGTTGAGCCATTCCTCGCGCTCGTTCCTTACCTTGTACAAAACGTTTTGACCAGATTCGGAAAGCGAAATAATGGCTTTACGTTTATCCGTTTCGGAGGTTTTTCGGTTAATGTAACCCAACTCCAGCAAATGGTTTAATATCTGCGACATGGATTGTGTGGTGATCTTTTCCATCGCGGCTAATTCGTTGGGCAACAATTGTTTATGATGATCTAACAAAGCAATGGTGGATCGTTCCGTCAACGATAATTTATCGCTGGTTGATGATTTTGCACGTAGCTTTTTGATCAGCCTGGTAATCACCATTCGTAAATCTGCGGCTAATTGCGTGTCTTTTTGTTCGGCTACCATATTAGTTAAACTTGTAAGTTTACTTTACAAATTTAAAACTAATAAGTAGTAATTATTATAAAAGATTTGTCACGATTTTGATTGAAATAGGTTTGTGCTTTGTGCTAATTTTGAAGCCATTTTTGCCGATGCTTCTTTTATCACCATAAAACTGATAAAAAAACAGCTTCCTGATTTTGATCGGGAAGCTGTTTCAATTTGAATTAAATGTCGTGTTTCGAGAAAGTCAAACTAAAAGCTTTTACACTTTCAGTTTCAATAAACGGTCGGCATTGCCGTGCGTTAACTTTTCCATATCTGCTGCCGGGAAATCCAGGCTGTCTAAAAATGCTTTTCCTTTTGAATTTTCGCTGAAAGGATAATCTACCGAAAACATAATTCTATCGATACCAAAAGTTTCGATTGCCGTGATCAGCGGCGGCAAAGTGAAAAAACCGCTGGTTGTAATATGGACTTGCTGTTTCAAGATTTCGCTTAGACTGCGGTCAGATTTTCGCAGTTCTTTAGATAATCCGTCTTCGCTTCGTGCCATCATAAACGGCAACATTTCGCCCATGTGGCCAATAATGATTTGCAGTTTCGGGAAACGGTCTAACGTTCCGGAAGCAATCAAACGCAAAACATGAATGGCGGTTTCAGAATGCCAGCCAAAAGCGGCAGCAGAAAGCAAGGTGTTCAAACCTTCTGATAAACCGTTGTAATAAACATCTCGAACAGCTTTTGGCGGGAAGTTGGGGTGGAGATAAATAGGCACGTCCAATTCCTGTGCCTTTGAAAATATAGGGCTAAAAGAAGCATCGTCCAGGAAACGGTTTTGTGTTAACCCGGCAATCATTGCCCCGCAAAAACCTAATTCTTTTACGGCGCGTTCCAGTTCTTCCGCTGCAGCTTCTGGCGATTGCATCGGTAAGTGTGCAAAAGCAGCATAACGCGTTGGATAAATGGCCATTTTTTCGGCTAACGTGTTGTTGTAATCCTGCGCCAAACGGATGCCTTCTTTGCCGGGAAGTAAATCTGCACCCGGACCAGAAACAGATAAAACCTGAACGGTAATGCCCGCTTCGTCCATTGATTTTAAACGTGTTTCGCCAATTTCCGGCAATAAAGCCTGTGCTTTTTGCATCATTGGCGAAGTTGCAGGATCGCTTGGCCAGCCACGTTCGGCAACTACATCTTTGGGTATCCTTTTTATAAATTCTGGTGAACTGAAATGTTCTTCTAAAGTTACAATACGCATGGTTTTGTGTTTTTAGAGGAACAGTTGGTGGATGGATTGGGTTTGTAACGTTGTTGTTTGTAGGCGGATTAAAATCCATAGTGCAAAGATCGGGATTGCAAATCCACAACCAGTAGGTATATCTGACTGTCCGAATTTTCAATTTCAGACTTTTGAATTTCGGATTTTCAATTCAAGCCATACTTCTTTTATCGATACAATTTCATAAAACATTCCAAACAGGCTTTCGGTTTAAGGTAGTTCTTTTAAACAATTCTTTACTATTTAATTTCGGTTTAGCCTTCAAATAATAAACGCTACAGTTTTTATCAAAATCTTTATACTTTTATAAACAACAACTACAGGCCAACGATTTTTAAATACTGTCCAAATCTCAAAACTGTAACTATTATAATTGTATTTAACATCTAACACTAAAAAATAAATTTATGGGTGAAATTTTAATCACAACAAGCACTTCGTTAGAAGGCTACCGAGTTACAAAACAATTAGGTTTAGTCCGGGGCATTACAGTTAGGTCAAGAAGCATTGTAGGCAATGTGGCTGGTGGATTTATGACGTTGTTTGGTGGCAAAAGCGTTATTTACACCCAGTTATGCGAAAAAACGCGTGAAGATTCTCTGCAACTTATGATACAACATGGCAAAGAGCTTGGCTGTAATGCAATTATTAATATGCGGTATGATGCAAACGAGGTAATGAATGGGCTTACAGAAGTTTTAGCTTACGGTACGGCTGTTTATGTTGAAAAGATAAATTGATCTTCGATGAGATTATTTAATTGTAATTTACAACCATAACTAATAACGCATTTGCAGACTGCGGCGAACGTTTGTGTTTTAGGCGTTATCCTGCTATTCTAATTATGTTTTTAGGTTGATATTATAAATTTTTAGTTGGTAAAAGAAGCATTGGTACTTCCTGGTCGGGATTTGTAATTCCGGCCTTTGAGCCTTAAATTTTTTAATCTAATACAAACTTTTACCCGATA
>CAZZVO010000272.1:0-5092 GCA_964657505.1 uncultured Mucilaginibacter sp. | reverse complement strand
CTCCAAAAGCATTTGCCGTTGTTTTTCGGTCAGCTTGAAACTAAACCTGACCGACCTTTTTTCTGCGGAAGATATTACACTATGAATTGGGCCAGTTAACTTAGCGCGGCTATTCCTTTAAATCCTACAACCATATGCTGCAAACAGGTGGGCAGTGGGCAAAGTAATCTGTGTAAAATAAAGTAAAATACTATGCTGTTTCTGCAGGTACTTTTTTGGCTTTTGAAGCTTGAGATTTATTTGCAGAAGCTGTTTTTCCAGCGTTAGAATTAACGGGTTTTAGATGCGCCGCAACCGGTTCTAAAGCCTCAGCTTCTGTTTTCTCTCCAATTTCGAGCAATGCAGCTTCGCTGATTTTTAATTCTTTTGAAAGCTTTTTTGCCAATTTTTGGGAACCTTTTTCAATTTCCTTTTCAAATTTCTTACTGGCCGTACTTATTTTTTCAGTTACTTCTTTCAATTGTGCAATTAAATTTTGCTTGATATTTTCACGAATTGTTTTTCTAACAGATTTCAACAGTTCTTTTCTTTTCGTCTTCTTCATTTTTAACTACTTTTTTGCAAATGTATGTTATCAAATAGTTAAGTTAATATTATTTTAATGTTAACCAATCGCAGAAATAGGTTAAAAAGCTCCATTTAGTAACATTGCATTTGCCGGGAATATTTCAATTAATGCTTCTTTTATCACCCTAAATTAAGGCTACAATTTTTACAGCGATAGAATTACTTAACAATTTCATAATAGTATCTTGTTGTTTTCCACCCTTCCAATTAGTTATTTGGCAACTGCATCTGTTTAACAATAATCCTTTATGTTTATCGGTATAACCGTTTTACCGTTTGTTGGTGAAGTTAATTTAAGTGGCTCTCTACTGTTAGTTTTTGCTGTATGTTTAATTGCTGTTGCTGGTTTTGAGTTTGTAAACGGCTTCCACGATACAGCAAACGCGGTGGCAACAGTTATTTATACCAAAGCACTAAAACCGGTATATGCCATCCCCTGGTCTGGATGCTGGAATTTTTTGGGCGTATTTTTAGGTGGTGTAACGGTTGCAATGAGCTTGTTAAAATTAGTGCCGCTAAACGCTTTGATGGCTTTGCCTTTACAAGTTGGTGCCTGCCTTGTTTTATCGGTTTTGTTTGCTTCTATTTTATGGAACCTGGGCACCTGGTATCTGGGAATTCCCTGTTCCAGTTCGCACAGTTTAATTGGGGCAATGATCGGTGCCAGCCTGGCCTTTACCTGGCATTATGGCGGCAGCGGCGTTAACTGGAGCCAGGCCAAGGAAATTGGCTTATCACTCCTCACCTCGCCCTTAATCGGCTTTGGTTTGGCAGCTTTGCTGATGCTGTTTTTAAAGCATGTTATTAAATCCAAAGCACTTTTTCACATTCCGGAAGGTGACAACGACAGGCCGCCGATTTTAATCCGTGCGCTGCTGATTACCACTTGTACTTTGGTTAGTTTTTTCCACGGCAGCAACGACGGGCAAAAAGGTGTAGGTTTGTTTATGCTGATTTTGATTGCGTTTTTACCAGCTAAATTTGCATTGAACCCAAATATCACAAATGAGAAAACTTTGTTACAGCTTAGCAAAACGGAGCAGGTTTTAAGTAGAATTGCCTCAACAGATGTTTCCCATAGAGCAGAATTTTTAAAACTTAACGCAGCCATCGATCAAGCTAAAAAAGAATTTTCCATCAAAGCCCAAAAAACAAAAGCACAATCTTTTAAACTCCGCGAGCAGGTGCAAACAGTGGTTGATGGTTTGAGAAAAATCAAGGAAGAAAAACAAAGCAGCTTGTCAAAACCGGATCAGAAAATCATTCAATCTACTTATAAAGAACTAGAACATGTTACTGATTTTGCGCCGATTTGGGTTATTGCCACCATCTCTGTTTCGCTGGGTTTGGGTACGATGATTGGTTGGAAACGTATTGTGGTTACCATCGGCGAAAAAATTGGTAATCAGCATTTAAATTACGCACAAGGTGCAAGTTCCGAAATTGTGGCCGCAGGCACCATCGGCTTAAGTACCGCTTTTGGTTTGCCGGTAAGCACAACGCACGTTCTTTCAAGCGGTATTGCTGGCGCCATGGTGGCTTCTGGCGGAACAAAGAATCTTAATAACAAAACTTTAAAAAACATTGTCCTGGCCTGGGTACTTACGCTGCCGGTGGCTATTGTGCTGGCAATTTTATTGTTTATGCTTTTTCATCTGTTTGTTTGATGCGATACTGTTTTTATGCCATCAATTTTATGGTGCATTAAATTTGGGGTGATAAAAACAGCATCAATCTTTACAAAACTTAACCTAACTTCAACATGAAACAAATACTTGTAGCAGTAGATTTTTCTGAAAGTGCTGCTAACGCCATGCAATATGCAATGGAGCTGGCCAAAGTTCTAAACAGCGAAGTTTGTGCGATCCATGCGATCCATCCAACGGAAGGAATTAACAACAGCACTTACAATGCTATTTTTATTGAGGATTATTACAATAATAAAAGGCAGGCTTTAAAGATCTGGACGGAGCGGTTTAGCAATCAGGACGGATACAAAAACGTCCCGGTAATTAGCATTTGCAACGTTGGATTTTTAAAAACGGTTATTAAAAGTTACGCCAGCCAGCACCCTGTAGAATTGCTGGTGATGGGCATTACCGGGGCAACCGGCATCAGCGGGATTGTGGGCAGCAATGCCAGCATGATCGTATCCAAACTAAAACTGCCTACGCTTTTCATCCCGTTGGAAAGCAAATTTTCGAGTGTGCCGATGATTACGCTGGCAACAGATTATGAAACCCGATTATCTGCAGAAGATGTAAACGTGCTAAATGAAATGGTTAAAGCTTTTAATTCTGGTAAAATGCAGGTTTTATATGTAGCTGAAAAAACCGGACCGGCGTACCTGGAAACAAATGAAGAAAAGCTGCGCACCTTGATTAAACCCGCAGAACTGGAATTTAATTATATCAGCAACAATAGTCCGCTAAACGGGATTATGGCTTTTATAGAAACCCACCGCACGGATATGCTATGTTTAGTTAAACATCACCACAACATTTTTTACCGGCTATTCACCAGAAGTACGGTTAACCAAATCATGAATAAATCGGTAAAAGCGATACTGGTTTTACACGAGTAAATCAACAGTAGGATGTCATATGGATTACCGTTCCGATAACTAAAATTTAACTCTTTTCTTTTTGTACAAAAACACGACCCTTAATGGATTTTCTGCCGCAACTTGTAACAAACCCACAATAATTAAACATATAGTAATTAAAGTTGTAATCTATTTTAAACCAACTTAAATAATAATATGCTTTCTAAACTATATAAGTCGTTAATTTTAGGTACGATACTGTTGTCGGTGACTGAAGCCGTAATGTCACAAACCGGAGAACCTGTTGAAAAAAACAAGGCGAATAGCAACTATCGTCCAGCCTTTTCAGGCCAAACCCGAATTGGCAGTGTTAAAACTAAAACCCCATACACTGCAACCATTATCAGCACAGAGCTAAACAGTCCCTGGGGTATGCAGGTTTTACCCGACGGCCGTTTACTGATTAGCAGTAAGCCCGGAACCATGCAAATATTGACAACCAATGGTAAAATTGCTAAAACGATTACTGGTTTCCCTAATGTTCAATATGAAAGTCAAGGCGGTTTGCTTGATGTAAAGATCGACCCAAATTTTACAACAAACCGGATGGTTTACTGGACTTATGCCCAACCAGGCGACGGAGCTACGCTTGCAGTGGCTAAAGGTAAGCTCTCTGCCGACGAGACAAAGCTTGAAAATGTTAAGGTAATTTGGGAGGCATATCCGCGCTATAAAGGTGGTGGTCAGTTCGGTTCTCGTTTAGTTTTCGACAAACAAGGAAATATTTTCGTCACCTCGGGCGATCGGCAAGCTAACGATATACGGGTAAAGGCACAAGACTTAAGTGCAACCACTGGCAAGATCATACATATCACTAAAGAGGGAAAGCCGGTTACAGGTAACCCGTTTATTGGTAAAGCTGGGGCTAAACCCGAAATTTATGCCTACGGTTTTCGTAACCCGGACGGACTTGCCATCAACCCTGTTACCGGAGGTCTTTGGGAAGTTGAATTTGGCCCTCGTGGCGGTGATGAGGTCAATCTAATCCAACCAGGTGGCAACTATGGGTGGCCTTTTGTTACCTATGGTATAGAATATAGTGGTGAAAAGGTTTATGATGGAATACAACAAAAAAAGGGAACTATTCAACCCGTTTACTATTGGGATCCGGTTCTCTCACCTGGTTGCATGATGTTTTATACCGGTAACATCGCCGAATGGAAAAATAATATGTTTGTTGGGGGGCTTAGCGGACAACATATTGCTCGGCTAATTATTAAAAATAATAAAGTTGTTGGAGAAGAACGTTTACTGGCAGATAAAAACGAACGCTGGCGTTGCATCGCTACAGGGAAAGACGGGGCTATTTATGCTGCTACTGATGGTGGAAAATTATACCGGATAGCTAAACGATAATTTAAATTTACAAAATAGAAAGCGGCAAAGGTTTGGTTAGTGGTAAGAAATTTTCTTTTGGTGCTTAGCAGGTTGGGCACTGATAAACGGCAAGCGTATTAAAATCGGTGCCGGCAGCTACGTTTTGCTCTTCATCTCCCCAAAACTGGTCGTAAATGGTGAGGCAACTTTTGCACTGGTAAACGAAGTAGTTTTCTGTTTCCGCAGGTGCTTCATCCACCATAATTTCATTTAACGGGGGAAGTTCCCGACCAATTTGCAAACCGTAATAATGCTGGCATAAAAGAATTAGCTCGTGGCCGAGATGCCCTTGCTGCAAATCAGTTTTGAAAACGATAAATTCTTTGGTGTTTGGATTAAAATTTCGGGTATGCAAGATTTCAAAAAGCTGTTCTTGATTCGGTTTATTCAATAACTTGCGGATAATGATAGAGCCAAACAAGCCTGATTTTAAATGCGTTTTTATCGGCAATATCGCCGCTTAAATATCTTGCAACTACGTGTGCTTGTTGTTCTGCAGCGGCTGTAACGCCGTACAGCATGCTGTCGAATTCGGCAATTTCA
>CAZZVO010000271.1:1648-5155 GCA_964657505.1 uncultured Mucilaginibacter sp. | reverse complement strand
ACCAACGAAGAAATAATTTGGCAGGAAATGGCTTTGTATAAAGTGCCAACAGATACAATTGCCGAGAAAGTTTTGGTAGAACGTTTGCTGCGCGAACAAGGTGCGCGAGCTGTTGTAATCCGTAAAGATTATACGGTTTTTGAAACTACCGGCCATCGTACTGAAACTGATAAATTACTGGAAGCGTTGCAGCCTTATGGTTTGATCGAATTTGTACGAAGTGCGCGCATTGCCATTATCAAAAGTAGCGAAGGTTTTAACAGGAAAATCCGGGAATTTGAGCAATTGGAACCCGGACAGGATGTGGTTGAAAATGAGTTTTTAAACAAAGGCGCCAAAGTTTTTACCATGTAAAAGAAGCATCATGAAAGTGCAAAGCGTTGTTCCGATCCTCAGAATATTTGATTACAGCAAAGCTGTTGAATTTTATGTTGACTGGCTCGGTTTTAAGATTGATTGGGAGCACCGTTTTGAACCACACATGCCCATTTACATGCAGGTTTCTGCGGAAGGAATTGCACTTCATTTAAGCGAACATCATGGCGATGGAACTCCGGGAACGCGTTTGCATATTAATTGTGTTGGCGTGAAAGAATATCATGAATCTTTAATTAACAAAAAATACAAATATGGTCGACCGGGTTTAGAAGAGACTTTTTATGATACGTGGACAGTAACTGTGCACGATCCGTTTGGCAACCAACTCATATTTGATGAGAAAAAAATATAAAACCATACTTCTTTTATCAACCTAAAATTTGGATGATAAAAGAAGCATAATCATTATGACAGAATTACAAATTGCACAACCAGCAGCATACGCATCAATTAAATTAGCCACTGAGGAACAAGGTTTTACAATGCCTTCCGAATTGCTAACCTGCTCTCTGTTGTGTACTTTGGCCGCATCGAAACCAAACAGCAATTTTTTGGAATTGGGAACCGGAACCGGACTTTCGACTGCATGGATTTTGGAAGGAATGGATGCAACTTCAACCTTAACTTCTGTTGATAATGATGAGCAAGTGCAGCAAGTTGCACATCGGTATCTGGGTGAAGATGAGCGTTTAAAACTGATTTGTGCAGATGGTGAAGAATGGATCAAAAGTAATCATCAGCTTAAATTCAGTTATATTTTTGCAGATACCTGGGCAGGAAAGTACAATACTCTGGATGAAACGCTAAGCATGTTAGAACCTGGCGGCCTTTATATAATTGATGATATGTTGCCGCAAACTAACTGGCCAGAAGGACACGCAGGAAAAGCAAAAGCATTAGTAGAAAGTTTGGAACAACGTACAGATATTGCATTAACGAAGCTCAATTGGGCATCAGGAATTGTAATTGCAGTGAAAAAGTAAATATAAATTATACAAACCAAGCATCGGTGTAAGCAGAACCAATCGATGTAATTATAAAACAATAAAAAAATGGCAAAATTAACTTTTGGAACTACGGAAGAAAACGTAGTAACCCGCGAAGAATTTCCTTTATCTAAAGCACAGGAAGTACTAAAAAATGAAACTGTAGCGGTAATTGGTTACGGTGTTCAAGGTCCTGGTCAGGCGTTAAATCAAAAAGACAACGGTATCAACGTTATTGTTGGTCAGCGTAAAAACTCAAAATCATGGGACAAAGCAGTTCGTGATGGTTTTGTTGAAGGCGAAACGTTATTTGAAATTGAAGAAGCTTTAGAAAAAGGAACCATAATTTGTTATTTATTAATCGATGCGGCGCAAATTAAATTGTGGCCAACCGTTCAAAAACATTTAACGCCGGGCAAAGCTTTGTATTTTTCTCACGGTTTCGGTATAACTTTTAATGAGCAAACCGGCATCATTCCACCAAAAGATGTTGACGTATTTTTAGTGGCACCAAAAGGCTCCGGTACTTCTTTGCGCCGTATGTTTTTGCAAGGCCGCGGTTTGAATTCCAGCTACGCCATTTTCCAGGATGCAACCGGCAACGCTTTTGAGCGCGTGATTGCTTTGGGAATTGCGGTTGGAAGCGGCTATTTATTTGAAACCAACTTTAAAAAAGAAGTTTACAGCGATTTAACCGGCGAACGCGGCACTTTGATGGGCTGTATCCAAGGCATTTTTGCGGCACAATACGATGTTTTACGCAGCAAAGGCCACTCTCCTTCTGAAGCATTTAACGAAACGGTTGAAGAATTAACGCAATCTTTAATGCCTTTGGTTGCAGAAAACGGCATGGATTGGATGTACGCCAATTGCTCAACTACAGCACAACGCGGTGCTTTAGATTGGTGGAAAAAATTCCGTGATGCGACTAAACCAGTTTTCGAAGAATTATACGAAAGTGTTGCGACTGGAAAAGAATCTCAACGCTCTATCGATTCCAACAGTCAATCTGATTATCGCGAAAAATTAGATGCAGAATTAGCAGAACTCCGCGACAGCGAAATCTGGCAAGCTGGTAAAACAGTAAGAAGCTTACGCCCTGAAAATCAGGAAGTAGAAGCGTAGAGAAGTTGTAAGTTTTGAGTTATGGGTTGTAAGTTTTAGGTGGATAAAAAAAGCATCTGGATTTTCAAGAACTTACAACCTACAACTTTCAACATAAAACTCAATAAAAAATGGGACAAACATTATTTGATAAAATCTGGGATGCGCATATCGTAAACCGTTCGGAAGGCTTTCCGGATGTGTTGTATATTGATACGCATTTTATTCACGAAGTAACCAGTCCGCAAGCTTTTGATGGATTACGTGATCGCGGAATCCCGGTTTTCAGAACGAATCAAACCGTTGCCACAGCAGATCATAATGTGCCGACTTTGCACCAAGATCAACCGATCCGTGAAGAACTTTCGCGCAAACAGGTTGATATGCTCACTAAAAACTGTGCAGAATTTGGTGTAGAATTATATGGTTTAGGCCATCCTTATCAGGGAATTGTACACGTAATCGGACCAGAATTAGGCATCACCGTTCCCGGTAAAACGATCGTTTGCGGGGATAGTCACACTTCTACGCATGGTGCTTTTGGTACGATTGCATTCGGCATCGGCACATCGCAGGTAGAACAGGTTTTGGCCACGCAATGCCTGCTTCAATCAAAACCTAAACAGATGAAGATTGAAGTAAATGGAAAATTACCGTTTGGCGTAGGTGCTAAAGATATCATCTTATACATAATTTCTAAAATTTCTGCGGCCGGCGGCACCGGTTATTTTGTGGAATATGCAGGCGAAACCATCCAAAGTTTAAGTATGGAAGGCCGCATGACCATCTGCAACATGAGCATCGAAATGGGTGCGCGCGGCGGCATGATTGCGCCTGACCAAACTACTTTTGACTATGTAGAAGGAAAAGAATTTGCACCCAAAGGCGAAGCTTGGGACAAAGCTTTAGCCTGGTGGAAAACGTTAAATTCTGATGCAGATGCTGTTTTTGATGAGGTTTTGTACTTTGATGCGGCAGATATCGAACCGATGATTACTTACGGAACAAATCCGGGAATGGGCATCGGTATCACTCAAAA
>CAZZVO010000271.1:0-1638 GCA_964657505.1 uncultured Mucilaginibacter sp. | reverse complement strand
AAAATATACCGGCAAAAGAAGCATTGGATGTGCATGAGCAATTTTCTTATCAGAAAGCGTTGGACTACATGGATTTGCAGGATAACGTTGAAATTCTGGGTAAACAGATCGACTATGTTTTTATAGGAAGTTGCACCAACTCGCGGATTGAAGATTTACGTCAAGTTGCTGCCTTTATAAAAGGCCGCCAGAAAGCGCAGCATGTTACGGCATGGATTGTTCCGGGATCAAAACAAGTTCAACTACAAGCCATTGCTGAAGGTTTAGATAAAGTATTTGAATCTTCAGGATTTGAATTGCGCGAACCCGGTTGCAGTGCTTGTTTGGGAATGAATGAAGATAAAATCCCGGCAGGAAAATATTGTGTTTCTACATCTAACCGAAATTTTGAAGGCCGGCAAGGACCAAATGCGAGAACGTTTTTAGCGAGTCCGTTAACGGCAGCAGCGGCGGCGGTTACTGGTAAGGTTACGGATGTTCGGGAACTACTTTCGGAATCAGAATTAGTAGGATTTTAGAATTAACAAGATGATAGTTAGTATATCACAAGTTATAATAATTCTGAATATTCTAAAATGTCTAAATCAGAATTTATAGAATTTTAGAATTAACAAAATTGCAGTTTATTAATCGCAACCATACAGGAATTCTGAATATTCTTAAATTCTAAAAATTCTGATTAAGACAGTGGAAAGAGACGAGTTAACCTACAAAGTAATTGGTTGTGCCATGAAAGTACACAATACTTTAGGCAACGGATTTCAGGAACTCATTTACCAACGCTGCTTAGCAATTGAATTAACAAAAGCAAATGTTGGCTTTGCAAGAGAACAGGAACAAACAATATTTTACGAAGGTATAGATGTTGGCACAAGACGGGCAGATTTTATAGTTGAGAACAGATTGATTGTAGAACTCAAGGCCGTAATTAATTTAGAAGATGTGCATTTGGCACAAGCAAAAAATTACACCGTTGCATACGATTATAAATTAGGTTTACTAATCAATTTTGGAAGCCAAAGTTTACAATATAAGTTAATCTTCAATCCAAGGTATCAAACTAAAATCAATCAACTGTAAAATAAGCATCTTGAAAATTCTATAAATTCTGATAAAGACGATGATCCTTGAAGTAGCAATATTAAATATTATACCTGGCAAAGAAGATGAATTTTTAAAGGCGTTTCAAACAGCAAAAGTTATTATATCAAAAATGAAAGGGTACATCTCAGATGATTTAAAAAGATGTATGGAGAATCCAAGTCAGTTCATTTTACTAGTTGAGTGGGAGAAGTTAACCGACCACACAATAGGTTTTAGACAATCAGTAGAATACCAGGAATGGAAACAGTTACTACATCATTTTTATAATCCTTTTCCAACTGTTGAACATTATGAAACTATACAATAAGTTACAGTCAACTAAAATATTAAATGAACATCTTGAAAATTCAAAAATTTTATAAATTCTGATAAAGATGGCCACAAAAATTTTCAAACATATACAATCAACCGTGGTACCGCTGCAGGTTGAAAATATTGATACCGACCAAATTATTCCGGCGCGTTTTTTAAAGGCGACTACGCGGGAAGGTTTTGGCCAGAATTTGTTTTGCGATTGGCGTTTTGATATAGACG
>CAZZVO010000270.1:0-5303 GCA_964657505.1 uncultured Mucilaginibacter sp. | reverse complement strand
CATAAGGGTTTGCTTTCCCAGCCAACGTTATATCTTTCCAAATATATCATTGTCAACAAAGATGATTACTATTATAATTTGGGCGTGGTTACCCAAAGAGGGTCTTGGAAAACCTGGACATTATATATGCTGGAAGCAGTAGAAAAAACGGCCATACTGACCAGCCAGCAAATTGAAAATATCTTGGCACAAATGGAAGCAACTTTAAGCCATGCAAAAACAAAGATCGGGTGGTATAGCAAAGAGGTAAATGAGCTGCTGTTCAGCCAGCCTTACCTTAAACCCAAACTGTTAGGCGACCTTTTGCAGGTATCCTCACGCACCACGTTAACAAAATATTTTGCTGAACTCGTCCAGGCAGGTATTCTAAGCACTGTAAAAGACGGAAAAAACGTATATTATATTAATGATGATCTGGTCCGTATTTTAGAGGGATAAGCCCCTGTTTCAAACGAATTCTTTCCTACCGTTGGCTGTTGGTGTACTCGTGCCTAATTTGCCTTTAAGGGCAGATCGATAAAGATAAAATAACCGACTGATGTTTTACGCCTGCAAGTCAGTCATGGCCTGTAATTGTTTCCGGTAGCGTTTGACGCTTGAAATGCTAATGCCTGTTAGATTGACTGTTTCATTTACGGACAGCCCTTTCTCCATCGCTTTCTTGACTTTTCCAAACTGCTCTTCGTTAATGCCTTTCGGCCTTCCGATGTGCTTTCCTTTGGCTGCAGCCAGGATCTGCCCGGCCCTGGTTTTTTCCAAAATGTTTTCCCGGTCATATTCTGCTAAAGCTGAAAAAATACCTAAAACCATTCTTCCTGCGGGTGTCGTGCTGTCAACGCCCAAGTCCAGTGCCTTAAAATGAATTCCCTGGCGGTTAAATTGACTGATCAGTGAGATCAAATGATCCCTGCTTCTGCCCAAGCGGAAAAACCTGGCCACAACAACCGTGTCCCCTTTTCTAAGTCCGGCCTGCATTTCGTCCAGTGCCGGCCGGCTCGTACTAATGCCTGTAATTTTATCCTGGAAAATATGATCACACCCTGTCTTTTCCAGCAGGTCAAGCTGGGTGTCCAGGTTCTGGTCGGTAGTAGATACCCTGGCGTAACCAAACACTTTGTTCATAATGGCTCATTAAGTTGGTGTCATAAAGATAATGCTTTATTTCTTTTTAGACCTACTTTTTGAGCTACTTTTTGAGGGTCAATTTGAAAATTTCAATGAAATGCCACAAGGTTCAAAAAGTTATGACTTTCTGAACTATCCATTGCCATCTTATTAAGAAAGTAAAACAGAGTAAAAATGAAACACAATTTCTGTATTGTTATAATTATTTGAATTTCAAGTATGAGTTGCTAAAAGTGTTTTTAATGCTATAAATCTATTTTCATCAAAACCCTTTCTATATCTTCACAACCGAATTATAAAATAAATGTCTCTTTGTGAGCAACTTGTGCTACACAATATAATTAAAGGCAGAAAAAAAGTATGAATTTAGGAAAACCGATTTTAGAAGAACTATTTAATAAACAAATTAGATTTAGAATCCCAGTATTTCAGAGACACTATGTATGGAACGAACAAGATCAGCTGATACCTCTTTGGAATGATTTTTTAAATAAATATAACGAGAGACTGAACAAGCATAAAATTCATCCTCACTACACTGGTTCAATTGTTCTTTTTCATGAAAACACGACAACAAGCACCCTTTCAACTTACAGTGTTATTGATGGACAGCAAAGATTAACAACATTCCAAATTTTTATAGCTGCATTTAGAGAAGTTTGTAGAAAACATCTTGGCGATGAAAATTTAATAAAGGAGCTAGACAAATTTTTGTTTAATGAAAAGTCATTTGGAGATAAGGATTATGAACTCCAAAAGTTTAAGCTTGAGCCGACCAAATTCAACAAGGATATATTTAATATTATCATTGATAACACGTATGAAAAAGTACATGAATTACTCGTAAAGCCTATTTTGTCTGAATATGGAATTGGCCATAAAACATATAGACAGGTTGCTAAAGATCGAAATAAATTATTAGGTGCTTATCTCTTCTTTTACGACCAATTCAACAACTTCATTACAGACAATCAACAGGATTTAACCGAATTGATAACCCAATTTTTATTGGTTTTAAAGAGAGATTTTCAATTTGTTGAAATTGGTTTAACTCAAAATGATGATCCTCAAATGATTTTTGAGACCATGAATGGTCGTGGTGCTTCATTAACAGAAACTGACCTCATAAGGAATTATATCTTTATGCGAGCTAATGGCAATCAGGAAAATCTCGATAAAATATATGAAAAGTATTGGGATGAATTTGATGATCCTGAATCAAAATATAAATGGCATGAAAAAACAAGTCGTGGTAGATATTTCGAGAGCAATTTACAGTTTTTTGTTATTGACTATTTGACGCTAAAACGTCAAATAGAAATAAGATATGACCAAGTATTCTATTTGTATAAGCTATTTGTAATTAACGAATCTAATTTTTTAAATGTTGAGCAAGAGTTAGAAGAACTTAATAGGTATAGCAAAATTTTTAAGAGGCTTACAAAACCGGACGGAAATACACCTTTTGACCGTTTAGCATTGAGACTACTTGATATGGGTATTTCAACTATGTATCCTCTTATCTTATATATTGAAGGTGATATTGAAATTACTTCTGCAATCAAAAACCAAATTTATCAGTGTTTGGATTCTTATGTCACTCGAAGGTTTCTGTGTGGTTTTACCACTAAAAACTACAATAATGTCTTTTTAGAATATTTAAAATTTTTTACCAAGAACAAAGGTTTAGAAGCGTTTAAAGAGCTTTTAAAAGAAAAAACATTCGAAACAAACCTTTGGCCGACTGATAACATACTTTTGGAAAAACTTTTTGACAGGCCCTTGTATAGAGAAGAAAGGAACAAAACAAGAAGCATTTCCAATATTTTATTAGAGGTTGAGGAGGCAATTCGTGGCAATAAGCAAGAAAAGGTCAAATTTTTGAATAGTGGATTGACAATCGAACATTTATTACCGCAAACCTGGTTTGAGCAATGGCCATTAGATGGGCAAATAATATCAGAAGATGATTTTAAAATTTCAGTTCACGCGGTAATGACAGAAGATGATAAAAACGGAAAATATCATAGAATTGAAAACAGAAATAAAATGCTTCATACAATAGGCAATTTGACGATTTTGACTAGCTCATTAAATCCAAGCGTAAGTAATTCTTCCTTCAACACTAAAAAGCATGAAATCGGTCTTCAATCAACAGTTTTATTAAACACTTACTTTCAAGACAAATTAACTTGGGGAGAAGAAGAAATTAAAAAGAGAACGCAATATCTATACGAACTCATTAGGAAGATATGGATTGCTTAGAAGCGAAAGCGAATAAAATAAATTATAGCTTTTTAAGAGTTTTTTGCCCTATTTTGATCGGCTTTAATGTTTTCGAGATCTGTTTTTATTTTAGCAATTCCCAACATTTTTATGGTATTAATACTTTGCTGATGACAAATCTTAATTTTTTCACCACTACCACAAGGGCATTTATCGTTCCGACTTATACCTGATTTGATAACTATCTGGTGAAGTAAAGAAATTACAGCGTTTTCGTCAGGTAAATGATGTTCTTCAATATAATACTGAATAATGCCGTCTAAGTGGTGACCATATTCTTTACCTGCATATTTTTTATCCGCTAATTTGTAAAGCTGATTGGCTAAATAAGTATATATCTTATCATTGATAAAGCGACAGATATTAATACCCACTTTAGACATAACTATTAAGTTATGCGTTATATCAAAGCAGCAGATGCCTTCAGACGAGATATGCCATTCAATATTTCTCGGAATAATTTCACTTTTTTCAACAAGTACTGGAATACAATAGGGATAGCTTTGAGGAACTACAATCGCAATATTAAAAGTATCCCAATAAATACCTTTCGTATCACAAATATCCAGTTCCCCTACTATCAACCAAGATTTAATTTTTGAACTCCAGGAATACATTAACTTAGGAAAACGTATTTCCACGGCTCCAAAGTCTCGCTCAAATAAGCTCTTACCGCCCATCAAAATTATAATAAGGCTTACTAGCCACAGCTATTGGGGCAAGGTTAGCGGTGTTTCGATTAGGAAATACAGCAGCCTTGTTTTTGAGTTGTAAATTACCGGATAAATCGGTAGCAATAAAATCCTGCTTTTTAAGGAATTTTAACCAATTGAAGTCATGTTGCGTATAGTAAAACCCTTCATCCGGTATCCGGAATATATACCGGTCATTTTCACTACCTGTTCTGGTGCAAACAGGACTATAATATTCATTTAACAGAGGGGTTTCTTTTTTAACATAATCCCCAACCACAATTCCATTGCTTACGGCACTACCCTGCATTTTACTAGCAAGACTGGTGTGGAGGCTACATGTTGTAACTTCACTGATTTCACCAATTCCTGCCATGCCCCAAACTACATCACGGTCATAACCAAGATCAATACCTATCCTCGTGTAAATGTTTTCTATTCCCTTTTCAATAAAAAGGTTCTTTAAGTCTTCTTTAACAAAATAGGTAAATACACTAGAAAACTGCAGAGCACGTTTAACCGCAAGTTCCGGTGCCATACTTTTACCACCGAAATAAACGAACAAACCGTCTCCTTGCAGGCGGTGTACATAACCTCCAAATATAAGGCAGGTATGTATCGCAGCCCTTTGAATGGTGTTGGTAATGATCCAAACGGTTCGCGCAGTATATTTTTTAAATAGATTGGTAGAGCCTTTTATATCAACAAACATTGAAACAATATAATGATCTTCAAGACTTTCGGAATGCTTGAGGTGCGAAAAGTCCGGATGTAATCCCAAACGTTGTTCAAAATTTGGAGTAAGGCCTACCTCACGTGCAAAATCAGCAAGGCTTGGAAGTAAACGCTTTTCAGGTACCTGTTTATTAAGCGTTTGAAAATCAAATCCTTTTTGAAAACCTCTTTCGGAAAAAGAACGGTTCTCATATAAATTACCCGATTTTGGATCGGTGGCCATAGCCTCACGGATAGGCTTTAAATAGTCGTCAAAAATGTGCATAGTCTTTATTTTAAATTATAAACGATAAGTAGAATTAGCGGGATAAAAAGATAAAACTGGATTGTAAAAAGCCTACCTGCCAACTTCAGCCTTCTGAATTTATTAAACAGGCCACCTGAAAGCTGGTGAACCTGTGCCCGTAAATCGGTTAGTTCATTCTCTTCTGTAAATGATGAAGCTGATTTATTACAATACTCATC
>CAZZVO010000269.1:0-5358 GCA_964657505.1 uncultured Mucilaginibacter sp. | reverse complement strand
CGGTTTGTTTGGCCTGGCCATTTACACCACGGAGCAGCGCACCAAGGAAATCGGTATCCGCAAAGTTCTGGGCGCAAGCGTTTTCCAGGTAACCCACATGCTTTCCAAAGATTTTGTAAAATTGGTTTTGATTGCCTGTGTCATCGCTTTCCCGTTATCGTATTGGGCGATGCAAAACTGGCTGCAGGATTTTGCTTACCGCATCACTATCAGTTGGTGGATTTTTGCTTTAGCTGCGCTGATTGCGTTGGTTATCGCTTTGGCAACTGTGAGTTTTCAGGCGGTAAAAGCAGCATTGGCTAATCCGGTTAAGAGTTTGCGGAGTGAATGAGGAACAGCTTTTAGCTATCGGCTTTCAGCAATCAGCGATTTGCGCAGCCCTATACCTGAAACTTTGCACATCGCACCGAAATATGAATTATACAAACGCTGAAAGCTGATCGCTAACAGCTAAAAGCTAAATGAAATGTTCAGAAACAATCTTAAAAACGCCTGGCGAAATTTTTACAAACAACGGTTTTACACCGCCATCAATGTATTTGGTTTGGCTTTGGGCATTGGCTGCAGCCTGATTTTGTACTTGTTTATTTCCTACCATTTAAGCTTTGACCGCTACCACATAAATGGAAAGCGGATTTTCAGAACGGTTACGGATTTGCACATCCCGGATGGCAGCATCGACTACGATCCCGGTTCGCCTTACGTTTTAGGCGGACTTTTAAAACAATTTCCGGCCACAATTAACCAAACTGTACTGCTGGGCAAACGCAGCTTTACTGTTTCTGCCCCTCAAAAAAACCAGGATAAACAAAGCCTTTTTTTCGAAGCCGAAAACATTGCTTTTACGGACAACAACTGGTTTAAAATGTTTACTTACAACTGGAAATCAGGTAATTCGGCTGCACCTTTAACTGATCCTTATACGGCTGTTATCACGTCCGGCCTTGCTAAAAAATATTTTAATACCGATTTGGTTGTTGGCAAAACCATCCGCATCGAAAACAAATACAACTTTACCATTACCGCGGTTTTGCAGGACAACCCGACCAATACAGATGTTCGGGAAAACCTCTTTTTATCCATGCCATCTGCAAAAATCATGTTCCCGGAGCAGAAAGGGTTTTTTACGGATATTGATTTTATTTCTTCAAAGGATTTCGTTTTTGTTCAACTGAAAGATGAACACGCACAAAAACAGGTTGATAATGCAATTGCATTGATGATGAGGCAAGATTTTAAAGGCCATGATTATTTACATTTCCACCTGCAACCTTTAGCCGATATTCATTTCAATAGTCGTTACGGCGGTAAAATCTCCAAGCCTTTGTTGATGGTTTTGGCTGTCATCGGTTTTGCACTCATCCTGATTGCGAGCGTTAATTTTGTCAATCTAACCACGGCCCAAAGTTTAACCAGGACTAAGGAAATCGGTACGCGACGGGTTTTAGGGAGCAGTAAAAGCTCGATTTTCTGGCAGTTTATCATCGAAACAGCTTATGTAACTTTTGTTTCTGGCGGTGTGGCCTTGCTTTCGGCCATACTGTTTTTACCGGTATTAAATCAGTGGCTGCAAACGGATTTGGCTTTTGATATTCAAGCACTGCTATTCCTTCTGGTTTTATTGCTGGTGATTGTATTTGCAGCCGGTTTTTATCCTGCGGTAATCCTAAGTAATTTTAAACCGGTTGATGCTTTAAAAAACAAGATCGGCAACAGTAAAACTTCTTTCCAACTTTCACGGAATTTATTGATTATCGTTCAAAATGTAATTGCGCAAGCTTTAATTGTTTGTACAGTAATCATTGTTTTGCAAGTGAAATATTTGAGAAACGTTGACCTCGGTTTCAACAAAGATGCAATCGTAATGGTGCCTGTTCCGAACCATGATGTAGCCAAACTTTCTTATCTCCGAAATGAGTTGAGTAATTCTGCTGGTGTTAAAAGCCTGACTTTCTGTTACAAACCGCCTTCTGCCCTCACACAAAAAGGCGGCAGTATTAAGTTTGACGGACATGAATGGGAAAAATATACCGTCAGCAGCATTATCGGAGATTACAATTATTTAAAAACTTTTGGGTTGAAGTTGCTTGCCGGCCGGGATTTTTATCCTTCTGATACTGTTAATACTTTTATTGTTAACCAACAGGTGCTCAAACAGCTCAAACTCAAAAACCCGGAGCAAGCCATTGGACATAAAATTGTAGCCGGTGATTTTGGTGATCAAACCGGAACAATTATCGGCGTTGTCCAGGATTTCAATATCCAACCGTTAAACGCGCCGCTTCAACCTGCTTTAATTGCAGCCAGATCAGAATATTACGAATTTGCGGCGATAAAGATTTCCGGCGGCCATCAACAAAACACGGTCAAAACCATCGAACAAAAATGGAAACAAACCTTCCCGCAAAACGCGTTTGAATATCATTTCCTGGATGAGCAGTTGGCTGGTTTTTATCAAAAAGAAGAAATGGTTGCAAAGCTGGTTTCGGTTGGAACAATAGTCGCCATTCTCATCAGTTGCCTTGGTTTGCTGGGCTTAATCTCGTTGATGGCGGTAAAACGGACTAAAGAAATCGGCATCCGCAAAGTTCTTGGCGCAAGTGTTGGCAGTATTGTAACTTTAGTTTCCAAAGATTTTTTAAAGCTGATTGTGCTGGCTATTATCATCGCTTCGCCAATTGCTTTTTTTACCATGCAAAACTGGTTGCAGGATTTTGCTTATCGGATCAACATCAGCTGGTGGATTTTTGCGGCAGCCGGGATTGCAGCCATTGTAATTGCTTTGGTAACCATCAGTTTTCAGGCGGTAAAAGCAGCATTGGCAAATCCGGTTAAGAGTTTGAGGAGTGAATAGGTTTTTAGGTGAGAGGTATGAGCAATCTGCAAAGTCCTCAAACCCCGCTCCCCACACCAAATAATAAACTAAAACATTAAAAATGCTAAAACACTATTTTAAAATGGGTTTCCGCAAGTTGCGGAAACATTTATTGTACACATTAATCAGTATTGTTGGTTTGGCAATTGCCATGGGCGCATTTGTGATATTGCTGAATTACGCCAATTTTGAAAGTAGTTACGATAGTTTTCAAAAGGATAACGGCCACATTTACCGCGCAGAAGCTTACTTTGAGCGGAACGGCAGCATTACAGATTCGTGGGCAACAAGTGCTTTTGGTTACGCACCTGCCATGAAAGCGGCTTTTCCGGAAGTGAAGGAAATTACACGCATCAGCAACCATGATATCGAACGCACGGTTCGGTACAAAAACACCATTTTCCGGGAATCGAGGGTTGTGCTGGCCGACAGCAATTTCTTTTCTTTCTTCTCCTATCCGCTTTTAAAAGGCGACCAAAAAACAGTTTTACAAGAACCAAATACGATTGCCATTTCCGAATCGGCAGCAAAAAAATACTTTGGCCGGGAAAACCCGATTGGGAAAGTTCTGGACATAAGCAGCTATAATTTCAACGGGCATTATGCCGTAACCGGTGTTTTTGCAGATTTCCCGCCGCAATCTCACCTCAACCTAAACCTCATCATTTCTTACAGCTCTGCATCTCCATTTTTGCAGACAACCTGGTACATCCACGAAGCTTATACTTATGTTAAAACAGCCAGTTTGGCCGATGCAAAATCCATCGAAAAAAAGTTTCCGCAACTGGCCGAAAAGTATAAAACCGCGGAAGTGATGCGCGATAAAACGTGGAAAATCTATATGGTCCCGCTTACCGATATCCACCTAAACCCGCTTAAATCCTACGAATTGGAAGTTAAAGGAAGCCGGCAAAACGTGCGTTTCCTTTTCCTGTTTGCGGTGATTATTTTGATTGTTGGCTGGGTCAATTTCATCAACATTATGACTTCTAACACGATTGAACGGGCCGGAGAAATCGGGATTAGGAAAGTTGTTGGCGCAAACACCGGGCATTTGATTGCGCAGTTTGTTTGGGAATCGTTCCTGATTAATCTCGCGGCAGTGATGCTGTTTTTACTGGCAATAATTTTGTTTAGGCCGATGCTCGAAAATTTATATGGTTCGGCACTATTTTATCAGTTCTGGCAGCGTCGGTTAGTTTGGGAACTAGTCTTTTTTACTTTCGTTTTTGGCACTTTAATCACCGGTGCCATTCCGGTTTTAATTTTGAAAGATGTAAAAATGGCTGTCGTATTAAAAAACAACTCGGCTTTTAGCGGAGGAATGGGAAAAGGGCTGCGACAAGGGTTAATTATCTTCCAATACACGGCTGCTATTATCCTGATCATTGCCACAATTACGGTCCGCAAGCAAATGGCGTTTATGCAAACCCGCGATCTGGGCATCCAAATCGATCAAACACTGGTTATCAAAACACCAACAAAAACGACCAATTACAGTCAAAAACTACAAACGCTGGTGCAACGTTTTAAAACAATTGGCGGTGTAAAAGCAGTAACACTTTCGAGTGCTGTGCCCGGGAAAACGGTTGGTTATTTTATGGCAAACCAGCGCGACCAGGATCCCGATAAAGTTTCCAAATTAAGTGAAATGCTGCGCGTGGATTACGATTTTGTAAATGCTTATAACCTGCATTTGATTAAAGGCCGTAATTTTTCGCGCAATTTTGGTACCGATACGGCAACGTCTGTTATCCTGACTGAAAACGCCGTAAAACTCTTCGGATTTAAAAATAACGACGAAGCGGCAAATGGTTACATCAACCTGGAAGGGCAAGGAAACAAAAAGTTTAAAGTGATTGGCGTGGCGCAGGATTATCACCAAATGTCGCTAAAAGAAAGTTTCCGTCCGATTGTGCTGCTGATGTATAACCCTTGGAACGGGCTGGATTATCAGTTTGCTTCCATTAAAATCAATGGCTCTACTGCTTCTGCTGTTATGAACCAGGTTCAGCAGGAGTATAAAAGTATTTTTCCTGAATCTTCTTTCGATGCTTTCTTTTTGAATGATTTTTACAACAACCAATACCAGGAAGATGTGCGTTATGGGTCGATCATTATGGTATTTACCTGGCTGGCCATCATGATTGTTTGTTTGGGGATATTGGGGATAGCCAGCTTGATGCTGCTGAAACGCACAAAAGAAATTGCCATCCGCAAAATAAGCGGCGCAAGTGTGCTGCAGATTTTGCAACTGATTAACAAAGATTTTATTAAATGGGTGGCCATATCTTTCGTAATTGCTGCGCCAACGGCCTGGCTGGCCATGAACCACTGGCTGCAAAGTTTCCCCTACCGCACCAGCATCGATTGGTGGATTTTTTTATTGGCTGTTCTAATCACCGTTTTCGTCACCTTGCTCACTGTTAGTTTTCAGGCGGTAAAAGCAGCATTGGCTAATCCGGTTAAGAGTTTGAGGAGTG
>CAZZVO010000268.1:0-5379 GCA_964657505.1 uncultured Mucilaginibacter sp. | reverse complement strand
TTTTGCTAAATTGATTTTAAGTTGGATATTTTCATCCTGTAAACGCGTAAAATCCTCCGCAGAAAATTTATGATTTGGCGATGCTTTTTTTAGTAGGATAAAAACAGCAACCAGCAAAATAACGAGAACGGCAACAAGGAGAATGGTATTCATTTACTAAAGAATTTATCAAAAGTAAATAAATACCTAAAAAATGGTGGTCGTTAGTATAAAATTTATAGCAAAATATTTCTGAATGAATGCTTCTTTTAGCACAACAATTTTTATGTGTTAAAAGAAGCATTGTAATTACTAAACTTTAACTTCTGGAAACTTTAAAACCATGTGTTGAAATACTCCATTCTACAAATCTGGCCCGGTTATTTATCGGATTGGCATTCAAAATTTGTCTGACCTGAGCTGCCGCCGCCACATCTTTTGCAAAAATTAAAAGGTAACCGCCACCGCCAGCACCCAACAGTTTGCAACTGGTTATATAATCGCTAATTTGGTGGACAATGGCTTGAGTTTCTAATGTATTGGTACCGCTATCCAAACGCTGGTTAAATTGCCAGGAAGTTGCCACCGCATTGGCTACTTTTTCAAGGTCGCCGTACTGGAAAGCTTCGTAAGTTTTTACGGCGTGGTGTTTCATTTCCTCCAGCAGACTCAAATATTGGTTTCCATTTAAAAACATACCTTTTACAATTTCTGCCAGAATATTCTTTGCTACACGCGTAATTCCCGTATAATATAACAAAACAGAAGCTGCGGCAGGTTCAGTCAAAATAGTATCCGGTGCCCAGCGTACAGTTGGTTTTTGTGTGATTCCGGGGATGCTTTCCAGTAATTTAACGCCGCCAAAAACGCCGCCGTACTGATCCTGCCAGCCGCCGCCGGTAGTTAGCATTTGCTCTAAAACCAGCGTGCGCGAACAGATGGTGTATTTATCCCATTTCAGGTTACAAAAATCGCTCAGCGTACCTAAAACCGTGCTTGCCAGGATAGAACTCGTGCCCAAACCAGAGCCTTTTGGAATGGCAGCCAGCATGGTAATATCAAGTCCGGAACCAAATGTTTTAAGCTGATCTGTAAGTGATTTATATTTGATGGTGGAAAATTCCTGACTAAAACCGGCCAGGCATAATGCTGCTTTTGGGATGCAAAAAACAGAACCAACGCGGTAATCGTTTAGTTCTTCGTATGTGGTTACATCTTCTTTAACACCTAAATCTATCGAACGCAAGGTGATGTTAAATTCTGCCGAAGGCTTGATAAAAACCTGCAAAGGCGGCTGTCCATTCAGTTCCACCGCCAGGTTTACTACTTTGCCGCCATTGATAAAGCAGTAAGGCGGCGTATCCGTCCAGCCACCGGCCAGATCCAACCTGATCGGACTTCTGCCCCAAACAATCTGGTCGGATTGTACATTCAGTTGAGGCTCCGCAAGTTCTGTTTTTGCCGTTTCTATGGTCGTTTCCCGCAAGGCACCAAACGCTTTTTCCTCATAAACTGCTGCTAAAGGATTGGCAGAACCCAACACTTCACTACGAAACATCTGGTCGTGAAGTAGGGTTAGCAAAGGCGCATTTTCGGGTAAATCCGGTGGCAAAGGCAAGCCGGATTTTTGGTAGATAAAAGCAGCATTCTTCAAATCCAACTGGTAAAAAACGGATTTCTTCCAGTTAGAAGCCATGACGTACAAGTTATCTTTCAAAAAGTTGTTACGTTGTTCGTATTGGCGGTACAGGTTTACTTCGTCCGCAATATTCGCAGCACTGATTAAGCGGTTGCCTTTGTTGGCAAAATTGTTTGGATTGTCAATTAAATCCTGCACCAGATCTTCTGTTACATCCGAAGCATTAAAAACAGCATAAACAGGTTCATAAAACCAATCTGCAATGGTAATTTCCCGATCAGCATTGATGCCGCGTTTTGGTAATTGCGGGTTATTAAAGCTGTAAACCCGAACGCACCATTCGTCATTTTCGCCGATCGGTAAAAAATCGATGCAGGTTTCTTCTGGCAAATCAAGCGACCAGTTATTAGCTGGTGCGCCCGTTATAATGTGTTTGCTATGTAGTTTCCAGCCAGCACCTACACAACTGTTTTCAATCCAAATCGCGTTATGTTGATGTGTGAACTCAATTTTTGTGTTCGAATTCTGGACGAACAAATCAGGGTTTGGCTTGATTTTATTATGCCAGATTTCCTCCTGATTTTTGACTAAGTTTTGCAGTTTTCCGGTTGATTCGATCAGTTCTGCACTCGTTCCAAAATGATAAAATTCGCCTTTGGGCAAAGAAACAATTGCTACTTTTAGCTGGTTAATTTCCTCATCTTTTAGTGTAGGATTATTGCCTAACGCCTGGCCAAACTCGGTGTACATATCATAAAACGAAGGCAATCCGTTTTTAAATGAGTTTGATTTTTCGTCCCAGCCGCAGCGGTTAAACATTACCTGCAGAGCTTTCGGACTAAATAGCCAGATGCCAACATCAATAAAAAACAAATACTCGGGCTGTAGTTCCTGTAATTTTTGTGCCGATGGTTTTTGCAGCGAAAAAGCCAATTCTTTCGGAGAACTTTTTGCTGAGAAAAACACGCCGTGATTGGATGATTTTTCGGCCTGTTCAAATAAACCGAAACACACAATATCTGCATCTGGTATTTCGGGCAAAGCACCTTCCGTCCGGATCAATACATCGCCACTTGCCACCAAATGATTTAGGTTTGCCGGAGCTTTATTTAAGATTTCTTCGTAAAGCGGTGTTTGTAGTTCAAAAAGTGTTTGGTCGATTTTCTGGCCTCTTTTCCAACGGAAAATCGGCATTGGTGTAAACACTTTGCCAACCGGCGCATAAGCCGGTAAACGCCTGCTTTGGCCGCCCGCGTGAATGATTAACCGCTTTTCTTTGCCCAGCCAATCGCTGATCGGTTCTCCAGAATTTTCGTGCTTGCTGGCCTCGTACAATAAATTAACTGTTCCTCCGCCCGAACCTAATTTGCCTTCTTTCGGGTCAGCATCAAAATAAAAATCTTCTCCGCCAAAATAATCGTTACCGAATTTTTTGAAGGAAGGCGGAATAGTCAATAGTTTTTTCACAAGTTAATAATTTAAGCAGCAAGCTAAACATCAAGATTTAAGGCGAAAATAGAAAACTTAAACATGTGTTGGATGCAATACTGTTTTTACCTGCTAAAAACAGTATGTCGAAATTTAGTTGAAATATTGTAGACGAAGCAATTATTTAAATTAACTTTTATCCTCCGGAAGGTTAATTTCACACTTAAACCCAAATAGGCAACGCTCTTTTATAATATCTGCAACCTCGGCTGGCACATATTCTTCCCAGCCTTCTGCGCTTTGTTTGATTAGCTGCAATACTTTATCGGTTTCGATGTTGAGGTTTTTTTCATTGTAGTCCCTAATATCTTCTATTTTATCATTGGCAAAAAGGTATTCAAATAAATCTACAAGATGTGCAGGCGGGGAAAACGTGAGGCAGTTCATAATGATACCATCTTTCAAGGTAGGATAAATAAACAGCTTTACCTTCCGACTAAATAAAGTGGCAAAAGATTCTAAAATACCGCCGGGAAGGTTAGAATAATGTTCTTCTGAAAAGATATAATCCAAGTTTGGGTAACCTAATATTACACCTATTTTAAGTTTGGTGATTTTAGACAGGTAAGCTGCCAATTTATAATATTCATGGAAATTGGAGATGAGTACCGTTTGACCGAGTGAACAAAGGATATCAACCCGGTCAAGAAAATCTTTTTCATCTATTTCCGCGGTAGCATCAGCATTCCGCTCTTTTAAAGATTGTAAAGTGAGTTCTGTTATCACAACAACTTTGGTAGAATCTACATCCGGCTCTTGCATAAATTGTTCTACGCCCCTGTTCAGCATATCCAGATGCACATTAATTAGTGGCCTAAAACGGCCGCGCATTACTGCAATATGCTTTTTATATAGAATTTCGGAAGGCTGGATGTTTCTACCATCCGGGCCAAAAAGCGCTGCATCAGAAAACCCATATTTTACCAGGTGCAAACTCATCAAACGGTTATCCACTTTACTAAAACCCGGTCCTTCAAAACGGATCATATCGATTTGGATGCGATCTTTGGTCAAATCATCCATTAAAGACAATAAAAACACCGAGGTATTTTCGTGATAATAAAAGCAGGCGTACATCAAATTAACACCTAAAATACCAACTGCTTGCTGCTGCAGTACGTTATCATTATCGAGCAGTTTTACATGCAAAATAACATCGTGCGATACACCATTTGGCTCTTGCTGAAAACGTACCCCCATCCAGCCGTGGCCTTCGTTTGTTTTATGGTAATTTAAGGCCGAGAAAGTGCCCGAAAATGCAAAAAAAGTGGTTGTATTGCCGCGTTGCAAAGCCAATCGTTCAATTAATAATTGATACTCATGATCAAGCATGGACATCAAACGCTGCTCGCTTACGTAACGCTTCAGTTGCTGTACGCCGTAAATTGCGTCAGAGAAAGTCATATCATAAGCAGACATGGTTTTAGCTATTGTCCCGGCAGCGGCACCGGCTTTAAAAAACTGTGCAGCCACATCTTGTCCGGCACCAATTTCTGCAAACGAACCATAAATAGCAGGATCAAGGTTAATGGCAAGTGCTTTTTGCTTGGTTCCGATATCTTTATTGTGGATTTTCATGATGCAGTTACTTTTAGATGAGTGCTTTTAATTTATCCGTTCATAACACTCTGGAAGATAGAATACTGATTTAATAATGTTTTATAAATTAAAGCTTTTAAAGGGAATACTGTTTTTACCGATAAAAAGTTCTGGTACAAATTTATAGCTTAACAGTATTTTTTGTACTACTTATACTGCGCTTATTGCGAATATCTTAAATAAACCTGTTTTTTATTCAAAAGCAGGTAACATTATTAAAATGATTTATGGTAAACTGATTTTTGGTAGAATATTCATTCTGTGAACGGCTAAATCTTCCGCAGAAAAAAGTTGTTTTGGGCGATGCTGTTTTTAGTGGGATAAAAACAGTAATGAGTGATGACCAGAACGGCAATCAGGAGAATTGGGGTTTATTTACTGAGATTTATGGGAAAGGAAATTTAGTAAAGATTGATTAGAGGTTTTTTTGAATATTATTTTTGAGATGATTTACAACATGTTTAATAATATTAAATTGGTCTTGTTGCGTTATATTCTCATTGTAAAGTTTAGTTATTATAGGTTTAAACTTTTCATCATAAATAGAATAATCATATTCATGAAATTCAATATTAACAGAAGTAAATGAATTAAATTTATTACTAAAATTTTTAAATTCTATTAAGAGCCTGTTTAAAAATGTTATTGGAGGAATGTTATAGGTTTAGATAAAC
>CAZZVO010000267.1:0-5398 GCA_964657505.1 uncultured Mucilaginibacter sp. | reverse complement strand
CCCCAAAACCCCAAAACCCCTTAAGTATATCTTTTAAAAGTTATATACCTTTAGCAACTTAAGTATATTTGAGTTTTATGCTAATACAATCGCTAGATAATTACCTTATTAGTCTTACATTTAATTTACTAGGTCCTAGCCCTATTCCTCATATAAGAAGTATATCGTTGAAGTTAAAATTTTCTAATTTAAGGTTTTAACTTGGATAACAATTGCAATCTATTAAACTTACTTTTACCGTAAAAATTTATTGATAGAAGTTTCCATATATTCTTTTGCAATCAACCGGAACATTGAAATATTGCGTTCGCATTCATCACAACTATATTGCAAATTTTGTTTAATATTGATATTGTTGAAAGAGTTTGAAATAGACCGCAGTACAAAATAATAGTTGCATTTAACTGCCATGATTTTCTGTAGATGGAACACCAATGATAAATCTTTTGATAGATTATCTAATTGTTCATCCTCATCGTCCTGTGTTAAAAAGTATGCTATTTTTTTGTCAGAGCAAGTATTCCTTGCGGCAGGTGCTTCTTTTAGTTCGGTAAAAATGTTATCAAGCCTATAAATATGATCCAATACTTCTGATAAAAGCTCTTCAACTACATTTTGCAAATCCCCATAACAGGTCTCCTTGGCCATTAAAGGTAAACGGTCGGCCAGGTGCAGCAAAACGAAAAATATCTGGTTTAGATTGTACAAAAATATTTTTCTAAGTGATGTTTCATCTAATTTAAGGTTTCCAGACAAGAAGGGTTTTTCCATAATATAACGTTATATGATAAAAATATAAAAGGTAAAAAATATAAAGTATTGAACCTGAAACTTAACAAGTAGTAATAAAACTTTACTTATATTTCCACAAGAGTTTAAATAATAAAAGCTCAGGGAGGTAAATAAATATATTTTTTTAATAGAATCCAAATTAAAATAAATAAAAAATAAATAATTTAAAAAATTGGCAACATTATATCGCAGTAATGTATATGTATTTATGGAATCAAAAAACTGCGTGAATATGCCCTGGTTACTATTCTTGTTAAAGAAAACTTTTTCCAAATACAGGAAATTCCACAACATTTTTGTAAAATTGCGCTGCCGTATAATTGCGCCTATAGCTCAGTTGGTTAGAGTAGAAGACTCATAATCTTTTGGTCCCTGGTTCGAGCCCAGGTGGGCGCACAAAACGTACCTTAAATGGTTTTAAAAAGCCTGTAAATTAATTGATTTACAGGCTTTTATGTTTTTAGCCATATCAAATTAGATCAAACTTTCTCAAGGTTTACAATACCTATTCCGTAACCTGTTTTCAATTTTTACCTTCGAGGTATTGAAAAGTGGTCTAAAAATCTGTATATCAGTTATTTACAAATCTCAAAGTGCCATAAAATATGGTCTTTTTTGCCCCTTTTTGATACCTAAAACTGGAGGTTTCAATTCCAAAATTGAAACAAATTTTATTAAAATAGAGGAGAAAAGGGACATGAAAACGGGCAATACATTTGGTATCCAGTTCATTATCAGGCAGGATAAAATCAAAAACGACAAGGCACCTATCTATGCCAGGATCACTGTAAACGGTGAAATTGTTCATTTTGCACTAAAGCAATGGGTCGATCCCGCCATTTGGGATACGAGCCGCGGTACCAGTAAAGGAAAGGGTGAGGCCGCTAAAAATATCAATAACGGTTTGGATCAGGTACGGCTTGCCTTAAGTAACTGCTACCAGCAGTTACAGGTGAAGGGTAAGCTAATAACGCCTGACGCAATCAAGGATGCTTTTTTCGGTACAGAAAGTACCGAACCCAATACTTTAAGCAGGTTGGTCGAATACCACAACGAACAGGCAAAACACGAGCTCACCTGGAGCACTTTAAAACACTATTATGTTACCCAGCGCTACCTTGTAAAATTTATGGAAAAGCGGTTCCGGAAAAAGGACGTGCTCCTGCATGAGATCAACTATAAATTTATTGCGGACTTTGAGACCTATTTGCGATCACATCAGCCATTAGACCATCAAAAGCCTATGAATAACAACGGTGTGATGAAACACCTCATCCGTCTGCGTAAAATGACGAATTTGGCCATCAGGCTGGACTGGTTACTAAATGATCCGTTCAAGAATTTTAAAATCAGGCATCAGAAGGTAGAAAAGGAATTTTTAACTAAGACGGAGTTGGATAAAATTCATAAAAAGCAATTGGCTGTAGAGCGGCTGGAAATAGTCAGGGACGTATTTGTTTTTTGCTGCTATACAGGTTTGGCTTATGTGGATGTGTTAAATTTAAAATACGATAATATTGTGGAAGGTTTGGACGGTGAAGACTGGATAAAAATTACCCGGCAGAAAACAAACATACCGGTGAGTACCCCTATTCTACCTGTTGCTGAAGAGATCATGGCCAGGTACATCAATCACCGCCGTTTGACGTTTTCAGATGCTATATTTCCGATCTTTTCGAATCAGAAGGTAAACAGCTATCTGAAGGAAATAGCTGACCTGTGCGGCATTAGAAAGTCCTTGAGTTTCCATGTTGCCAGGCATACGTTTGCAACGACTGTTACTTTGTCTAACGGGGTACCAATAGAAACTGTAAGTAAGATGCTTGGGCATACAAAGATAGCAACTACTCAAATTTACGCACGGGTACTTGAAAAGAAGGTAAGTGAGGATATGTCCGCGCTAAAAAAGAAATTGGCATCTGCTGATTGATATTTCACGGCGGGGCTTATTCAACCATGGATTCTTAAAGCAATTGCTATTCTCGATTGCTTACTCTAAACACAGCATAATTTCCACTAAAACTAAAAATGGTCATAAAACAAATATCAAATACTTTGAAAAAATTACCGTTAAATCTATCGAACAGTTTATTGAAAATAATGAAATCGCCCTAATCTCAACGCATTCGAAACTTTGAGTTCCTATTATAAACAGGTTGTGCCAAAGAATGCTGAAAGGTATAAAATTCGCCGACATCAAAATATGTGATGGTTTAATTATCGATGGGCACCATCGTTATTTAAGCTCACTAATTGTAAATTACAAGATCAATTCTGTTCCAAGTAACAAAACGTCAGCAACCAAACCTTTCAACTGGTCAGACGTAGAATTTGATGAAAGTGATTGGGATACCGCATCAAAGATTTCCCACTTAAATGAGCAGGATGCTAAGTACAATGATATAGATATTGAAGTTGTACGCCAAATTACCTCTGAATAGAAATAAGTTTTAAATTTGTATAATGCTTATTTTGTTAGACATAGATGGTGTAATGGTTCCTGCCAACGCTTGGAAAAAGCCCGAATTTCACGCTGATGGGTTTCCTATGTTTAAACCAAAAGCAATGACTGCACTTCAAAAGATAATTGCGGAAACAAACGCTACGATATTATTAACGACTTCGCACAAGTACAGTTATACTATTCAGCAGTGGTTCGAGATATTCAGATCGAGAGGTCTCAATCTCGGTATGATAGATAGGTTAGAAAACAACATTTCTAATTTAAATCGGAAAGATGAAATATTGGCTTGGTATCTTTCAGACGATCATCAAAACGAAAATTTTGTGATCATTGATGATGACAAATCGTTAAATGAACTGCCACCAAACCTAAAAAACAAATTGGTTTTAACAAGTTCTTCGGTAGGCTTGACTGATGAACTGGCCAATGACGCAATATTAATCCTTAATCATCCGTCTTTCACAGTTGCGTAAGGAAGACCACTTTATGCAATTTGGAGACGTCTCCTACGAGCTGATTATTCTTATCTGGCTGGCTTTTGTTTCAGTAAATAAAAATGAAGTGATGCGGCGTTAGAAAGTTGTTTTAAACACTAATCCATTTTTTTTCAGGTAGGAAAAATGTTTTGGCTCTGTTTACTGCTCCATCTTATGTAATGCCGTGCTCTGAACGCTAATTCAAATTAATCTATACTTTATCTTACCCAACATTTTAAAGTTGTGAAGTGCTGAGTTTTGAGGGAGGGATATTTGGAAACAAATAAAACCAAACACTATGGCAGCTGAGATCATAACCAAGGAAGACCTGAACGAATTCAGAGAAATATTATTAAACGATATTAAGGCACTACTGGGCAAGACGCCTAATGACCAACACAAATGGTTAAAAAGTTACCAGGTTAAAAATTTGCTTAAAATTTCGCCAGGAACTTTACAAAACCTGCGAGTCAACGGAACACTGAGATTTACCAAAATAGGAGGCATCCTGTACTATAAATACGAAGATATTATTCAGGTATTGGAAGGAAATGAACCGAAAGAATTTAAAAATAAGTAAAAATGCTTCGGTGATTTTGAACTTGTTAACTCTTAATTTGTTCACTTTAAACTTAATCTTTACGAACAAACTCCAAAATGTTCAATTACTTCAGAAGTTCGACGGACATTTAATTATTAGGCTTATATAAGTACAAATTGAAGAATAGGCAGTGATTAGATGCACTTGTACAGTCCCGCTCATTGCACTATGCAAACAACCGGCAGCAGCAAGCGGTAAAACCTCAAGGCCAGGCCTGCCTGAAAAATAAATAAGGGCCTGCTTGTATAGCCTCGACAGTTTTATCGCGATGCTAATTTTGTGGCAATTTGTGCTGGGAGTTTTTAGCTATGTGAGAAAACTTTTTACAATTCCGCTTCCGGATTACCGTATAGGACTTACATTGATTATGTACAATCAGCCTGAAATTTTGAACTAATGATTTTTTTTACCGGGCGGTAAAAATATTTTATCTACTCATATGGCTATCATTCTGATTATTGTTGCGCTTTTTTCTTTTATAAGCATCATCGTCGCTATCGCCGCTGCCACCAAAACCGCTCATTAATTCTTCGATCAATGATATTCCTGAGTAGTCTGGTAATTCTCTTTGTACATCATCCTGCTGCGTTGAGCCTGAATGTTCAATAGCAGAACTTGTTCTTTCCAAACTTTCCTGTGCCGTTCGCCTGAAGGCATCAGCCAAGGTTTCCTGCTGGCTGTTGCTGATGAGCTGCTTGCCAATGTTGGCATAGCTTAAACTACGGTCGATCTGCGATCCTTTAAGTTGGATGCCGTCCTTTGAAAAGCTGATGCCCTGAATGTCATTGGTGCCACTTTTGTACTTGTAAATAATATCTATCTCTTTCTCCTTTAGCCGCATTTCCAACTGCTTCCAGCTGCGTGCATGTTTAACCTCCCTGCTAATGGTATCATACAGTTCATATTTCAGGCGGTCTGCGCCTTTAAGCTGTTCCCTGTGAACTTGTTCTTTGTTTTGTGCGATGTAGTAGCCATACTTCAAGGTAAGTTCTTTGGTGGCCTTGACGTTACGCTGCTTTTGAAACTGGTCGCTAATAGTTTTCCCGTTATCGCTAACCCGGTTAT
>CAZZVO010000266.1:0-5407 GCA_964657505.1 uncultured Mucilaginibacter sp. | reverse complement strand
ATATAACAAAATATGCTTACTTCTTGATATTCAAACAGTTAAATATAAAACTATTTCCACTAAATCATTATTCATTATCCCGAACTCACGTTATATTATTGTTAAAACACAAAGCTATATAAAACATTTGGACAAAACAGAAATATTTTTTAAATTTGTCCATATGTTGAAAACTTGCATTTATTCCTAACTTTATGGCTGATATTTACCTATGAAGCAATTTCCTGAAAGGCTTAAGAACGCCCGTAAAATGAATGGGCTATCGCTGCAGGAGCTATCAGACAGGTTAGCGGGTGCTTTATCCAAGCAGGCCCTGAACCGTTTAGAGACTAGTGAGCAATCTCCTGACAGCAATATTTTATCCAGGCTGTGCGCGGCATTGGATGTTACCCTCGACTATTTCTTTAAAGACGCTTCGGTCGAACTCGGCCAGGTGGAATTCCGCAAATTAAAAAAACTGCCGGTCAAGGAACAGGAACGGGTAGTAAGTACTACCAAAGAATACCTGGAGCGTTATCTTGAACTGGAAAATTTATTGGGCATCACCGACCGCGCTTCTTTTGGACTTCGTTCTTTTGTAATTACAGAGATGTCCGATATCAAGGAAGCTGTGAAAGCAATGCGGGATATTCTGAAAGCAGGTAATGACCCTATATATAATTGTGTTGAATTATTGGAAGAGCACAACATAAAGGTTTATAGTGTCAAAGCAGATCCTTCATTCTCCGGCATGTCTACCATTATTAAAAATGAGGTGGCTGTCATCGTGTTCAATGATCACGACGAAATTCCAATGGTTCGCAAGCGCTTCACTATCCTGCATGAATTAGCGCATCTCTACCTTAAATTAGATGGATTCGAGGAAAAACAATGTGAACGCTTTTGTGATGCTTTTGCAGGCGGAATGTTACTGCCGGACGAAAAGCTATTAGAATATTTTGGTGGTAAACGTGTAACTGTGTTTACAAAGGAGTTACAGTTTATAAAAAAGAATTACGGAATCGCCCTTTCCGCTATTATGTACCGCGCAAAAGTCTTAGGATTGATTTCGGAATCTTACATGAAATATTTCATGATACTGTACAACCAGAATCTGAAAAAGATAGAAAGAGAAGGGTACGCAGGTCGCGAGGAATCTGACCGCTTCATTCAATTGCTGATACGCGGGATAGCACAGGAGATAATATCCACCACTAAGGCGGCCGCACTTAAAAATATGAGCCTGGGAGATTTTCGTGAACAATATTTGGATTATAATGCCTGAAACCTTTGCTGAATATGATCCAGTTAGCCGTTACCGATGCCAATATTTTTATCGACCTCATTATTTTAGAGCTTATTGAGCATCTGTTTGGGCTGGATATTGAAATCCATACGACTCGCGAAGTTTTTGATCAACTCACCACAAGGCAAAAAGAGATCCTTAACGCCTATCATTTAAGTGGTGAACTTACTGTTTATGAATTCTCAGAGCAAGAAATAGAGGAAATTTGCACCTTGAATTCCCTGCCGGCTTGGAACCAGCGGATCGAACAGTTTTCTATTATGCTAAAAAATTAACTTGACTGGTTATATCTGGCGACAATAAATTAAGAAAACATTGCGAAAAAAAAGGGATAGAGGTTCATGGCTTAATTTGGGTTTTCGACAAACTTGTAGAATTTGATCTCATCTTGAAAAATATTGCTGTAGAGAAGTTGGAGAAGCTTATGTCATACAACGACCGGCTTCCCGCTGATGAGATTTTAAAAAGATTAAAAAGATGGAAATAAAAAGCCCGCTTTAGCAGTCTATTAAACTATTGTTTCATCATTTTTTTGCTCATTTAGTAGCGTCGAGAAAATCAAAATAAAATGTGCAATTTGTTTTTATTTGAGTTGAATTATTCAGTATATTGGGTGTAAACGTTCTGAAACAACATCAAATTGATAAAAAGAATTCGGTATACATTTCGGTATACGTCTAAAATTTGATTGACATAAATTACTGACAATAAGCGCTTTATCGCTAAAAAAACAGAGTCCCAGCGGGATCACAAACTACCCCTGGTAGTACAAAATCCGTTTTGATTTTTGGAGTAAGGCCTCTGTAAAGGGGCTTTTTTTAAAACCCGGTTATTAAGCCTGTATTTTCTCGTGCGATATATTGAGCATCTTGCGAACCTCCATAGCTTTCAACCATTTTTTGGTTTTTCCGCTCACCTGATCTTTAAGCATAGATTTAATATCGGATAGCAAAAGGTCTTTAAATTTTAAAAGGTCGCCTACCGTAATCAATTGGTCGCGAAACATCTTTCCCTATTTATCAAAATGTGAAATAGCTTTTTCCATAGTCCATATTTTAATCTCACAAAATTGAAGAGGAAGAAATTAAGTTTTTCACCACCCGTACATAACTTAGGTGTTTTTTTTACAGTATTACTGGAATTGATATTCATTAATAACAAATTACTTTCAGTCTTCCCAGATTGGTAGATAATGAATACTATTTAATTAAAAAAATTAATGATCTGAACCAGTGTTATAAATTTACCTTTGTTTTTCTTAGTTTTGAACCATGGAAACGCAGCTGTCCGTCTCAAGTATGGATTTTAATGCCGAATTGAAATTAAAAGGTTTTAAAGTTTACAAAACGGATAGTAACTCCCCTGGGCATACCTACAGCCGTAAAGACTTTTATAAGATCAATATTACTTTTGGCGACTTTGTCTTTCATTACGCGGAAAGGAGTTTTGAAATAGATAATGTGTTTTTATTCTTTGGGAATCCGCATATCCCATATTCCTGTGATGCTATTTCTGAATCACATCATGGTTATACCTGTCTTTTCACTGAAGATTTTTTGAAACTAAACGATCGGTCAGAAAGCCTGCTGCAATCACCATTATTTAAGATTGGCGGCAACCCGATATTCAATCTGAACAGAGAACAAGCTGAAGTATTTTCCCAGCTATTCCAGAAAATGTTAGTGGAACAAGACACAGAGTATGCCTATAAAGATGAAATGATCCGTAACTATATCAACCTTTTGATCCACGAAGCTTTAAAGATACAGCCGTCAGAAAATAATTTTAAATGCACTAATGCTTCTGCACGCATTACATCTGTTTTTCTGGAATTATTGGAAAGGCAATTCCCGGTTGAAAGTACGGAACATCCACTGGAATTGCGTACAGCGCAGGATTTTGCAAAAGCACTATCTGTCCATGTCAATTATTTAAACAGTGCGGTAAAAGAGATAACCGGCAAACCAACCAGTGTCCACATTTCTGACAGGATTGCTACGGAGGCCAAAGCGATATTACAGCATACCGCCTGGAGCATTACTGAAATTGCCTATGCCCTCGGTTTTGAATATCCCACTTACTTCAATAATTTCTTTAAAAAGAAGACCGGCCTCGTACCGAAATCCATCCGGGCAGCCAACCTTTGATAAATTATACTTTTTCCTTTGTTTTTCGTTATTCCTGGAATTAAATAAGGCTGACCTTTATGCTATGATGAAACGAGGGATGAATCGTCGTGATTTTTTGGCTTTGACCATAATGTCAGGCGCTGGATTAGTCGCAGGGCCATTATTGTCTTTCGGAACTAATAAACTACCAAAAGGAAAACATAACATGAAAACAAGAAAACTGGGTAATCTGGAAGTGTCTGAGATAGGCCTCGGGTGTATGAATATGGCCGGAAATTATAACCCACCCGCTGATCACCAACAATCTTTTGCAACTATTCGCAAAGCATTTGAACAGGGTGTGACATTTTTTGATACCGCCGAAGTTTACGGCCCATACATAGACGAAACATTGGTAGGTGAAGCGTTACAGCCTTTTCGTGACCAAGTAAAGATCGTTACCAAATTCGGCTTTGCCATTGATGGCACCGTGGCTTTAAATAGCCGCCCTGAAAGAATAAAAGGGTTGTTGAGGAATCTTTAAAACGCCTGCGAACAGACCATATCGATCTGTATTACCAGCACCGCGTAGATCCGAATGTACCCTTTGAAGATGTAGCCGGTACGATAAAAGAACTGATCCAGCAAGGGAAAGTCCTGCATTTCGGTTTATCCGAACCAAGCGTGAAAACGATTCGTCGCGCACATGCTGTTCAGCCGGTGACAGCCGTACAGTCTGAATATTCTTTATGGACCCGCAACGTAGAATTAAATGGGGTTTTAAAAACCTGTGAAGAGCTGGGTATTGGTTTCGTTCCCTGGTCGCCGGTTGGCGCGGGTTTTTTAACAGGCAAGTATGACACCACTACGAAGTTCGATGAAAAATCAGATTTCAGGGCCGGGTTCCCCCGTTACTCGAAAGAGTTTCTGCCATTGAACATGCCGATCATCGAATGGCTTAAGTATTATGCTGCAAAGAAGAATGCTACGCCTTCGCAAATTGCACTTGCCTGGCTTATGGCCAAAAGCCCCAACATCGTTCCTATTCCCGGAACCCGTACCGAAGCGCATTTGTTAGAGAATCTTGGCGCACAAAATATCCACCTGACCGCAGCGGATGTTCAGGCGATAGATACCAGTCTTTCTAAGTTCCCCGTGTACGGCGACCGTATGGGTGAAGCGCATATGAGTTCAATCGATTATACAATTTAAAAGAGAAATACGATTAATGGAAAATACAGAAAATACACCAACTGCACCCGAAGGCTTCGGCCTCGTTGCAGCCCAATACTTTACCGGTACAGCGTGGCTAAAAATGCGCATTGTACCGGACGACATTACGAATTGTAGTATTGGCGAGGTAATCTTTGAGCCGGGGTGCCGAAATAACTGGCATACTCATCCAAGCAATCAAATATTAATTGTAACACAGGGCATCGGTTACTACCAGGAAGTGGGATCGCCGATTCGTAAAATAAAGGTTGGAGATGTGATAAACGTTTTGCCAGGCATCAAACATTGGCACGGTGCAACGCCAAACGGACGGTTCGCCCATTATGCTGTAGGTATCAATACAGAAAAGGGTGTTGTAAATTGGCTGGAACCAGTTACTAATGCCCAGTATAACGCGGTTCAGCATATGAAAGATGAGTAAAATACTTTTTAATTAAGGAATGCTTTTCGGTAGTGTACATCATCATGTATTAGTAGTCAGCATATAGTACATGTTGCAGGTTTAAAGCGTATCGTTTAGCTTTGAAAGCTACAATCAATCGCATAAACCATATAATACCTTGAGATTGTTTGATCTCTAAGTCCAGGTATCCGGGCAGTAAGAAATTGATTGCAATTCACATATTGATACTTCTGTTGTGCGCCCGATTATATCGCTGCTGCGCAAAAATTATTATAACGTATAAATTTGAGGTAATGTGGTCAAAAATAGTTGGTAGCAATTCAAAAAAAAAGTATTAAATAGGCTCTGTAAATCAGAAGAGGAACCGGCCTCTGCCGG
>CAZZVO010000265.1:0-5418 GCA_964657505.1 uncultured Mucilaginibacter sp. | reverse complement strand
CTTATACAAATGAATTAAAGTCTAAGCATAACTTCTTTAGATATTATATCTATCCACGTACTAAAAGTTTTGGTACTAGGCCGGCAAGTGATGAAGAAACAGTAGATTTTATAAACTTTTTAAAAGTAAATGAGAAAAAACTAGGAAGGTTATTATAACATTTAATTTTGACATTATCAAAAAAAGTGATGTAATGCTCAATTAGGTTTAACAATTTGCATGGATCAAAAACAAATTGATTTTTTCTTGTACGTTTTAAAATGCCTGATCGGTGCCATTATCGGGTTTTTTATTTACCGGGCTTATCCCGAAGGTGGTGCCTGGAGTTTAGTGTCCATTTTGCTGGTACTTTCTCCCGAAGGAAAAGATGCCATCAGTTTGGCGGAAGTGCGGATCAAGGCAAACCTGGTAGGAGCGGGCACGGGTTTGCTGTTGTTCTTTTTGCATCCTCCGGCCTTTATCATGATTTGTTTGGGCGTGGTTATCGTGGTCGTTATTTGCGAATTGCTGAAACTTCAAGCGGCAACACGTTCTGCGCTGGCTTCGGTGGTTATTATTTGTATCCACGAAACGGGAAAATACTTTTGGCAGGTTGCAGTAGAACGTGCTTCCGGCGTGATTGGAGGCTGTTTAATTGCGCTGCTGATTACGTACATTGTTCATTATAAAACGCTGATCCATAATGTGCGGGAACGGAAAGCGCGGATTTCCTGGCGCAGAAACCAGTTTAAAAAAGTAGAAGAAGAAGAAGTTAATTGAGTGAGGTTAATAATAATCTATTTCAATAATTAAATGTTACTTTTTATTTGAGGACAGAGCCGCATGCAAGATATACGCCCAGGAGCGCAGGGCCGAACGGGTGCGCGGATGAGCGATCAGCCGTTCTTGATTTCGTTGGTTCTTTTTGATCAAGCAAAAAGAACGTAAAGAGGGTGAAACCCGATTATAAGCAAACGTGTGTTTGCTTAAATACAAATGCTTCTTTTATCGTGCAAAACTTAGTTTACGGCGTATAATCCACAGGCAATAGTTCCGCCAATTTATCATTTGCCCAATCGCCTTCGTACAAGGTACTTTGCGGAGAAATAACCACGCCGTTCCGATCAAAAACAGCATAAGGCGAATACAAAGTAATGATGCTGGTGGCATTGCTTTCTAAATCAAGCGGACGATAAACATTATCCCGATTATCAGGATCGCTTTTTTTGGTGTAAACAACATACAATAAATCCGGAAAAGTTAGGGCAAATAAACCTTCCTGGTCGGTTTTGCGCAGCACATCTTCCGGTCGCAAAGGTTGTTTGATCAGGTTCTCGATAAACC
The DNA here is from genome assembly GCA_964657505.1 of uncultured Mucilaginibacter sp. Taxonomy (GTDB): domain Bacteria; phylum Bacteroidota; class Bacteroidia; order Sphingobacteriales; family Sphingobacteriaceae; genus Mucilaginibacter_A. The sequence goes on along the minus strand of CAZZVO010000265.1, from coordinate 4,095 downwards.
GCGGCTCTTGCGCTTTTGCGTTCCAATAGTTTACCGAATCGCGGTTGTTGCTTTTGTTAAACTGCGCGTATTTTTTCTGGATCAGCTCTTCCGGTAAACGTTTTGGGTTCGGTTTGCGCTGTAACTGCCGGATCACAAAACCTTCTTCCTGTAAATGTTGCTGGTACAAAGCGCGGTAAAAGTGCATGCTCGAACCGAAATAAGCCTCGCGCCGTTTTTCCTCCCATTTTTTATGCTGAGACGCACTTCCTTTCAGTTCTTCAAACAAAACCTGTCCCTGGTAACGGATAATATTGGTGAGCGAACTGCTTTCAAATTCTTTCAATAAAAAACGAACTTTGTAACCTAAAGCCCGGTTCTCTACCTCTAAAAACTCATCGGTTGAAGCTTCCAGTGTTTGTGTTTTTTTATGATAAATAAAATTAAGCACCCGCGGGTTAATGACTTTGCAAAGTTTGGAATTTGCAGAAGTGCCTATAAAACTCTTTACAAAAGAAGCATAATTTTTTTTCCAGTTGGCGTTCGTGGTGATAATTACTTCCCGCATTTGTATCGGTTTCGGGATCATCTCGATTACCAATTGCTGCGGTTTGGCATCGACTAAAATACTTTGATTGTAGGTTTCGTAACCGAGGATAGAAACTACGAGATTGTATTGCCCTGGTTTTACACCAATTAAAGTGAAAGTTCCGTCTTCCGCAGTGACCGTTCCGAAAGTGGCATTACTCAAAAAAACGCTCGCTTTACTTAGCGCACTTTTAGTATCGATGGCCGTGACTTTACCGCTGATGGTGCCTTGTGCAAGCAAAATGCAAGGCAGCGATACCATCAACCAGAAACAAAATAAAAAACGCATGGCTAAAAGTAGGAGATTTTCGGCTGAATTATTTTACGCCAACTAAAATTTGAGGTGGTAAAAACAGTATGTAACCAAAATATTTCAGTAAGAAGATGGGAGGTTATTTACAAAAAAAGTCCCTGCTTTGTGGCAGGGACTTTAAAACAGAACATTAACCAATATATTTCTAAAACCGATTACTTGTACGGTTGATAAGTTAACAGAGTTACAGTTTTTTTAACTTTTTTTGATTTATTAGAAAATATTTTTCAATACCTATTTTCATTTAAGCTTTTAACATTTTCTCGAAGCAAACACTGTTTTTCACATTTTCGTATTGCCCTATTTAGTTTTACAGCTTGTTTATTTCGTCTTCAGAAAGCCCTGTTGTTTTAATTATTATATCAGTTGAAACGCCACTTTCTTTAAGTGCTTTTGCTATTTCGATGTTCCTTTCCAATTTACCTTCTAACTTGCCTTCATCAAAAGCAGTATCGATAACACCTTTTAAGTCACGGTAAGTTTTTAAACTTTTTTCGTAAGTATCCATGCTTCTTTTATCGGGTAAAAGTTGACGAGTTTGTTTTACTTGGATTAGAAATCCAAAACTCAGAAGACCGGATTACAAATCCAGAATAGTAGAAAAGTAGCAATTGAGTATATTAACTAATTAAGCATTTTCCAAATATCAATTCCAAATTCTTCTTTTATAGCTCTTAAATATGACACCTGACAAGTATCATCATCTATTAAAAGAGAGAAGAAAGTAAGAGGATCCTGTCCAAAAACTTTTACTTCTTCACGTTTTCTTGCAATATATCTTTTCCTTTTATTTGCTAATTCTGCATCATCCAATTTTAATAGGCTTATTAAGTTTTTTGCTTCAACATCTAAATCTGACTTAGCAAAGTAGTCGCCATCAATATAAATCACCCTTTCTTCAAAATCGTTTGCCGTTGGGTGTAGTATGGGCTGATACTTATCCCACTTGTAACTTTTTTCCTTGTTCCATTGATGCTTTACCAGAAACCAGTTGTAATAATTATCTTGAGTCGTATTTTTGAGTTTTGGGTTGAAATGTTCAATATCTTTTGCGTCTGTTCTGCTTATATATTCATCTGTATAAGCACAAAAGCTTTTTTGTTCTGTAAGTAAGATTTCAGAAATTATTTTACTTGTTGAAGTTCCTGACTTGTACTTTAAATTTTCGGTTACTATTCTTGAATCAGAATCCTTAATAACTCTTCTCATTAAAAATTATATTTATCTCCTAATTCTGATAATTCAATAACAAGCTCCTTTTTTTTATTTGGTTCAGTTTCAAGAGTTACTCTTCTTTTTAAATCAAGGTAATTCTTATATGCTTTTTTTCCAAAGTCGTTGTAATATTCAACATAGAAATCATTTCTTAAGATGTCGTTTGGATCATCACCAATCGGAGATTCACCTTTGCGGACAGATACTTTTCCATTCCCATCAAAGTACAAAATAAACCGTTCTTCCGGTTCAAATGCTGCTGCAATAAAAGGAGAGTGAGTTGCAACTACTAATTGAGCATTTGGTGCTAAATTTTGATAATGTGAAATTAAATCAATTTGCATATCCGGAAACAATGATCTTTCAGGTTCATCTACCAAGATTATACTATCAGTTGTATCTAACTTATATAGTGGAAACATAGATAACAACAATCCTTTTGTACCTGTACTTAAACTTGAAATCGGTATTGTTTCTTCATTATAACCCGATTTGATTGGTATTGAATATTCAGTGTTAATTAGATCAACTTCTAAGTTTAGCTTTTTTAAGATTGGATTAAAATAATTAGCAAATGATACAAGAGGATTCTCATTAGCTTCTGCCCATTTTGTATATTCTTTATTCAACTTTGTTAGATCACCAATTGCTCCTTTATTAATTAACTCGGAAGCCATTTGGGTAAATCTTTTTCTATAATCTAAGATATTGAATAGTAGTAAAAACCAGATGTCTGAGTTAACTTCTTGGCCAAATTGATGAATGTAGCTAGAATTAGTAAACTTTTTATTTATCTCGGAATTTTTCTCGAAATTCAATTCATTCAATATACTTAAAGGATTTTGATTGAGAATATTAATAGTTTCATTTAAAATCAAATCTGAACTTAGATATAATAATTTTACATTATCATTTATAAACTTTGTAACTGAGCCTCCTACACCTGAATAATTAAAGTCAATACCATTTTTGTTTACATTATTTTTATTTGTTAGAATTGTTGTATTATTAAACAATAAATCTAATTCACCATCAAAATTTACTTCACTTGATAAATAGGTTCCACCTACAACTTCTAAAGACTCTAACTTAGATATACTATTTTTTATCAATTCTAATATACTTGTTTTGCCCGTTGCACTTTGTCCTATAATACAGATTTTGTTTAATGGTTTACCAGTATTTTTATGACCTTCCGGGTAAGTGAAATCAAAATTTATGTTTTGAAGATGCTTATAGGAATCAATATTTAACTTACTTATATTCATTTTGTCAGGTGATTAATACATAATTACTCATTATAGATTTTCTCGTAAAAGTTATAAGCTTTTTACAATTTATCCAAATGTAATTCTATTCTGGTAAAGATTAATCTGAACAAATAATTTCCCCAAACAAAAAAAATCCCCGCCTTCACAAGCAGGGATTTAACTAAAACAGAACATTAACCAATTAATTCTAAAACCACTTACTTGTACGGTTAGGTTTAAAGCAGGGTTACAAGTTTTTTAAGTAAAACAAAAATATTTTATTACACATCAGATCGTAGAACTTCCAGCGGCGGTTTGTTTAAAATGCCGCGACTGTTAAAAAGGCCGATAAAAACAGTAACCAGCGCCACCACAAAAAACAGGATAACAACCGGCAGCAATGGCGGCGAAAACGTGGTATCGAAACTGTATTTAGCCAAAGCCCAACTTCCGGGAATGGAAATTAAGATGCCGGTTAATGCCGCGATGGAGCCGAGGAAAAAGTATTCCAATCCGGTAATGATCAGGATTTGTCGTTTGCTTGCACCTAAAGTCCGCAGCAAAACGCTTTCCTGGATGCGCTGGTATTTGCTGATGAGTACGGAAGAAATCAACACAATCAAGCCCGTCAAAATACTGAAACCTGCCATAAAACGGATCACGAAACTGATCTTCCCTAAAATATCGTCCAGCAGTTTTAACACCAAAGCCAGGTCAATAATGGAAATATTGGGAAATTGCTTCACTATC
>CAZZVO010000264.1:0-5433 GCA_964657505.1 uncultured Mucilaginibacter sp. | reverse complement strand
GCGAAAATCTGCCAAAAAGTTTAAGTTTGTACAAATAATAAATCATACACTATAAAATTGTTAGATGTCTGTACAGGTTGATGATACCGAAATTCTCAGTAAGTTTCAGCAGGAAAAAACGCGAAACGAAGCTTTTAACCTGTTACTTAAAAAATATCAGCAAAAAATTTACTGGCACATCCGCCGCATGGTTATTAACCACGATGATGCTGATGATTTAGTGCAGGATGTTTTTGTAAAAGTTTGGAAAAACCTGCTTGGTTTCCGTAACGATGCACAGCTTTACACTTGGATGTACCGCATCGCCACCAATGAATGCATTACTTTTTTGAACCGGAAAAAACTGAAGAACAACGTTTCTTTTGATGATGTTTCGTACGAGCTTTCGGAATCGTTAACAGAATCTGCTTATTTTGATGGCGATAAGGCGCAGCGCAAATTGCAAAAAGCCATCCTCACTTTACCAGAAAAACAACGGCTGGTTTTCAACTTAAAATATTTTGATGAGATGAAGTACGAAGAAATGTCGGATGTGTTGGGCACAAGTGTTGGCGCTTTAAAATCATCCTTCCATTTAGCTGTTAAAAAAATTGAAGCTTACCTGCTTGCAGAAGATTAATAGAAATAGATGTTAAACCTTTTGAAGAAAAATGATTCTATCTTTTCGTGATGAATGATAATACCGACAATACAGACTGGCTAAAAGATTTTCCCGCTTTGCAAAAGCAAAACAAGGAAAATCCTTTCCTGGTGCCTGAAAATTTTTTCGGAGAACAGCAGGAACACATCCATTCGGCTATTTATGCAGATGAACTGAAGCTCAAAATCCCATCTGCTGGTTTTACAGTACCCGATGGTTATTTTGAGAACATGCAGGAACAAATCCTTTCGGTTATTCAATTGGAAGGTTTACGTTCCACTAACGAACCTGTGGTTAAGTCCGAGCAGTTTTTTGATGAGCAGCAAAGTATCATTGCCGCACGGATAAAAATTAATGAATTTGCAGCACATGGCAGCGGTTTTACTGTTCCTGAAAATTATTTTGAAGGATTGGCAGATCAGATCAGCAAAAAAACAGGCATAAAAGAAGTACTACAGCCTGCTGCAAAAGTGCGTAGTTTATTTACACGTGCCGCCTGGAAATACGCTACTGCGGCCTGTATATTAGTTGCGGTAACAACTGGGATTTTTGTGAAACAGTATCAATATTCGCACGATGTGCAAACGCGGCTTTCCAATTTGCCAGACGCCGATATTGAAAACTATTTAAAAATCAATTCGGATACTTACGACAATCATATTATTTTAGAAAATAGTACCGCTGATACCGATTTTGACATTAAAAACGGCCAAACCAATACAGATAGCAACGGAACGATTAAAAATTAAAAAGTTGCGCCATGAATTTGATAAAATTAGGAATGATCAAAAAATACAGCATTGGCATACTGTTGCTGGTTTTGTTTAGCAAAACCGAATGGAGCCATGCGCAAAACTTTCGTGTACCGGGCCGCACTAATCAGGATACGAGAAGTAATTTTAACAGCAGCAATATTGATAATACGGTGGGCATGCAAAAAATCCAGTCTATCAAGTCGGATTATTTGTCAGAAAACATGCATCTTTCCAATGATGAGGCAGATAAATTTTGGCCTGTTTACAACCAGTTTCAAAAAGAATTGAATTTGGTTTTGCACCAAAAAAGACAAAATATGCTCAACTCACAAAAAGATCCTCAAGTTATTATCAATGATAATCTGGATTACGATTCTAAAATTCTCGCCATTAAAAAACATTATAATGATGAGTTTGCAAAAATACTGCCTTCTGATAAGCTGATGCACTTTTGGAAAAGTGAAAGGATGTTTAATGAAGAAATGATCCAGCGGCTTAAAAATAAGAGGAACAATAATGAGTAGATTTTACTTTTAACTTTACAAAAGGCTTTTAACTTGTGTTAAAGGCCTTTTGTATTTTTGCACATGCTTACAAACCGACAGCTTTTTTTGCTGAATGTTGCCCAAACTTCCAACTCGCCCCGCTTATTAGAAATTGAACGTGCCGAAGGACTTTATTTATACGACGGAAAGGGCAATGCTTATATAGATTTGGTTTCTGGTTTTGCGGTAAGCAACATCGGCCATCGGCATCCTAAAATTGTGCAAGCGATTAAAAACCAGGTAGATTTGTACATGCACTTAAGCGTTTATGGCGAGTTTGTGCAATCGCCACAGGTAAAACTGGCGCAAAAAATTACCTCGCTCCTACCCGAAATTTTGAACTCTGTTTACTTTACCAATTCGGGCACAGAAGCTACCGAAGGCGCGATGAAATTAGCTAAGCGTTTTACTGGCCGAACCGAAATCATTGCCTGTAAAAACAGTTATCATGGCAGTACGCAAGGTGCTTTAAGTTTGATGGGGAATGAAGAATTTAAACAAGCTTATCGGCCGCTGCTTCCCGGAAATAAATTTATCAACTTCAACCAAAAGCAAGATTTAGAAGAAATTACAACGGAAACTGCGGCCGTAATTGTAGAAACAATACAAGGAGAAGCTGGAATCCGCGTTCCAGATTTGGATTACATGCTTCTTTTACGGCATAAATGTTGGCAAACCGGTACATTGTTAATTTTGGATGAGATACAAAGCGGCTTAGGCCGAACCGGAAAATTGTTTGCTTTTGAACATTTCAACATCGTTCCTGACATTTTATTAACGGCAAAAGCTTTTGGCGGCGGCATGCCTTTGGGCGCTTTTATCGCATCAAAAAACATTATGGATGCGCTGAAAGAAAACCCAATTTTAGGACATATTACTACGTTTGGCGGCCATCCGGTTTGTTGCGCGGCGGGTTTAGCTTCGCTGGAAGTTATTTTGGAGGAAAATTTGATGGCTGGTGTTTCCATAAAAGAAGCTTTGTTCCGCAAATTACTTCAACATAAAGAAATCAAAGAAGTGCGCGGAAAAGGTTTGATGCTTTCCATCCAACTAAGCAATTTCAATCAAGTCGAAAATGTAAGTAAACGTTGCGTAGAAAATGGTGTAATTGTAGATTGGTTTTTGCATTGCGAAACTGCTTTACGCATTGCCCCGCCACTGATTATTGCTGAAGAAGAGATTGAAAAAGCTTGCGCTGTTATTTTAGAAGCGATTGAATATTGTTGTTGAATTTTGTCATGCTGAACTTGTTTCAGTATCCCACTATTAAAGTTAAAAAAAAACTAATATTTGCTACCTTTCTGATGAGATACCGAAACAAGTTCGGCATGACAACGCGTCCAATTGATACTGTTTTTACCGGCATAAAAACAGTATCAACTCATTTTATTTCTTTTGATGAGATAAGCTTTTAGAACCTGATCGTATCCATCATGCAAATTAGCATCTACTAAATCAATTTTATATTGCGCGCACTTCAACTCCAAATTATGTCGGTAATTATTTAAAGCCGAACGGTAACTTTCCCTGATTTCATTTGGGTGAACTTTCATTTCTGCACCACTTTCCAAATCAACAAAATGATACGGCCGGTTTTCGAAGTTAAACTCCAATTCTTTTTGATGATCGGAAATATTAAAAATCACAACTTCGTGTTTGCTGTGCTTTAAATGCTGCAAGGCTGCAAAAAGATCAGCAGATTTTTGTTCGTCCATTGCATTTTCCAGCATATCGCTAAAAATAATAATAAGCGAACGTTTATGAACTTGTCCGGCCAGTTGATGCAAAACTGTTGAAATACTTGTCGATTGCCTGCTTCTTTTATCCTGCAAAACCTTTTCTAATTGCGCGAAAAGGTAAAACAAATGTGCGGAAGTAGATTTGGCGGGACTGATAAAATCAACCTCATCAGCAAACAAACACAAACCAAAAGCATCGCGCTGCTTTTTAAAAAGATACATTAAAGCTGCGGCCGAGTAAACGGCAAATTCCAGTTTGCTCATCCCTTTTTCGGGAAAATTCATGGAAGAGGAAGTATCCAAAATCAAAAAACAGCGCAGGTTAGTTTCTTCTTCAAACTGCTTGACGAATAATTTATCCGTTCTGGCCATCAGTTTCCAATCCACATTTCTTACTGATTCGCCATTGTTGTAAGCCCGGTGTTCGGCAAACTCCACCGAAAAACCATGAAACGGACTTTGGTGCAAACCAGTTATAAAACCTTCTACCACTTGTTTGGCCAGCAGTTCGAGATTGGCAAATTGTTGGATTTCCTGGTTTAGGCTGAGATTAATATTCATGAAGCATAACTAAAATTTAACTTTTAGGGATATTGACAATAATTTTTAGGCGATGAAAGAAGCATTGATCAAATATATCCTTGCTCTGTTAATCTTTTAATCAGCAAGTCTTCATTTATTGTATCAGACTCAGATTTAAGATATATTTCTGCTAAAAGAACAATTTCAGCTTTAACAAGAACATAAGTAATAATCCTCGCACCTCCACTTTTACCTTTATTTAAACTAGAAATGTTTAGTCGTATTTTATATAAATTAGGCTTTATTTCAACTCCCAATTTTGGTTCTAATTCAAGCTGTTGAATTAAGTTTGAAATATCATCTTTAATGCTTCTATGCTTTTTAGCAATTTTCTTTAAGGAGTGCTGAAAATAAGGAGTTAATTGTACTTTAAAGCTCATCTAAAAAAGTCTTAGCATCTTTAAATTCTAATTCACCTCGTTCCCATTTTTTTACGTCGATAAATGTGTTTTTTAAAGATTCAAAAATTTGTTTTTCTTTCTTATTAAGTGGCCTTGATTCAGCCTCCGATTTATCCTTGTTTTCAATTTTGTAGTTGATCTCAAGCGCATTCAAAAATGCTTTTAATGCTTTTTCAGATTTTTTATTTTCTGTACTTACCATGAATGTTGCCATATACAAATTTATGAATTTATGAATTTAATAAGCGTATTTTTCTGTTAAACCTAATCTCGTTACTAATATTCTGTCGATAAAAGAAGCATCTCCAAAATCTAAAGCACAAAAAAACCCGGCTTAAAACTAAACCAGGTTTTTTGTATGATAAAAGAAGTATTATACCAATTGTTTGTTCAGCTTGTCTGATAAAATAGACTTTGGAACGGCACCAATTTGCTTATCCACAATTTCGCCGTTCTTAAAAAACAACAAAGCCGGGATGTTACGGATACCAAACTTCATGGAAATGCCAGGATTGGTATCTACATTAACTTTCCCAACTACGGCTTTATCGCCGAAATCTTTTGCAATTTCTTCTACTACCGGGCCAACCATACGACAAGGTCCGCACCATTCTGCCCAAAAGTCAACCAGAACTGGTTTATCTGATTTTAGCACAACTTCATCAAAGTTGGCGTCTGTAATTTCTAAAGCCATGATATTTTTGTTTATTATGTTTGAACAAATATATATAATCAATTTGCTTGCCACGTTTGTGTTGTGACAAGTTGACA
>CAZZVO010000263.1:0-5434 GCA_964657505.1 uncultured Mucilaginibacter sp. | reverse complement strand
GTGGCCAACCATATCGGGATTGGCGAAGTTTAGGCAGATGAAATCCGGCCAGCCACTTTCCAGTTCCGGGGTAATAAGGTCTTTAATTCCTTCGGCACTCATTTCTGGCTGCAAATCGTAAGTGGCCACTTTTGGTGATGGAACCAACAAACGCTTTTCGTTCGCAAATTCTTTTTCTCTTCCTCCGGAGAAGAAAAAAGTTACATGCGGATATTTTTCTGTTTCTGCAATCCGGATCTGGTTCTTGCCAGCGTATTGCAAAATCTCGCCCAAAGTATTAATCAGGTCATCTTTAGTAAACACAACTTCTACATTTTTAAAACTTTCATCATAGGAAGTCATGGTGATGTATTTCAATTTCAACGGATGCATATTTTGCTCCGGGAAAGATTTCTGAGTTAAAGCGGAAGTAATTTCCCGGCCACGATCGGTACGAAAGTTAAAGCAAATAACCACATCGTTTTCTTGGATTACTGCAATTGGCTCTCCATTATCGTCTACTTTTACAATTGGTTTTATGAACTCGTCGGTCACTCCTTCAGCATAAGAACTATTAATTGCTGCAACAATATCTTGTACAGGTGTTCCGATTCCGTTGATCAGCAAATCGTAAGCTAATTTTACGCGTTCCCAACGATTATCCCGGTCCATCGCATAATAACGACCAATAGCAGATGCTACTTTTACCGGTGTATTTTTAATATAGGCTTCCATTTTTTCAACGTAAGCCAAACCAGAATTTGGATCGGTGTCGCGGCCATCTAAAAAAGCATGGACAAAAACTTTTTGAAGGTTGTATTGCTGATTAAAATCGCATAAAGCTCTTAAATGATTGGTATGCGCATGGACGCCGCCATTAGAAACCAAACCGATGAAATGAACCTGCTTGTTGTTTTTTTGCGCGTACTCAAAGGCATTTTTGAGGATCGGATTTTTAAAAAAATCGCCGTCTGAAATTGATTTGTGTATCCTTCCCAGTTCCTGGTAAACCACTCGTCCGGCACCTAAATTCATGTGGCCAACTTCCGAATTGCCCATTTGCCCGGCAGGTAAACCAACAGCTTCGCCCGAAGCCTCCAAAGTAGAGTTGGGATAAGTATCCTTTAAATAATTAAAAAAAGGGGTTTTTGCAGCAAGGATTGCGTTCGACGGATCATTAGTTCCGTAGCCCCAGCCATCTAAAATCAGGAGGGCAACTTTTTTATTTTTTTCCACGAAGCAAATATACTCGAACAGAATAAGTAATACGGTGGATTATATAAACAGTAGTTAAATTTTATGCTGAAATATTGTAGATTTATACGTAAACAGTTTTTAAAACAACCGGCCATGAAAAACACTGTTATAACCCTGCTGTTCCTTGCTTCTTTTAGCACCCTTTTTTTTGCTGATCCGATCGATAAAATTGCCGCACTTTTGCAACAAGGCCAAACTCACGAACTGGTAAAACAATTTGCAGAAAGTACTGAGTTAAGTATTTTAGCCGATGATAAAGTAGTTTCTAAAGCACAGGCAGAAACTATGCTGAATGCTTTTTTTACCACCAATAAACCAGTGTCGGTAAAAGTGATCCACCGGATGAATACCAATCCCAACTTGGTTTATGCAGTTGCTTCCTTGAAAACCAACAATGGAAGTTTTCGTGTTTCGTTCTCCCTCAAAAACACAAATGGTAACCAGGAGTTAACAGAATTGCGTATTGAATCAGAAAAAGGCCAGTAAATCTGCTTAAATAACTACTTTTGAAAATTAAAAATAAGTTATTTTGGATTTAGACCTGATACAAAACTTCATCAACCTTGCTTTAGCCGAAGATGTTGGCGATGGAGACCATACTTCATTAGCAACTATTCCTGCAACGGCCGCAGGCAAAGCAAAATTATTAGTAAAAGAACCTGGCGTTCTGGCAGGTGTTGAACTGGCTTTGCAAATATTCAAAATTGTTGATGCTGATTTACGTGTTGATGTTTTATTGCATGATGGCACACCAATTAAACCTAATGATATTGCTTTTTATGTTGAAGGAAGTGCCCGAAGCATTTTAAAAGCAGAACGGTTGGTGTTAAATTGCATGCAAAGAATGTCGGGCATTGCTACAAAAACCAATCAAATTGTACAATTAATTGCAGGAAGCGGAGTAAAACTGCTGGATACACGCAAAACTACGCCTGGTATGCGTTATCTGGAAAAATGGGCTGTCCGTATTGGCGGCGGCGTTAACCATCGTTTTGGTTTGTACGATATGATTTTGATTAAAGATAACCACGTTGATTACGCCGGCGGGATAAAACAGGCGATAAAAGAAGCACGGCAATATCTCCTTGATCAACATAAAAATTTACAGATTGAGATTGAAGTCCGTAACATGCAGGAATTGCAACAAGTGATCGAAGAAGGAGGGGCAGACCGTATTATGCTAGATAATTTTTCAACAGTGCTGTTAAAAGAAGCTGTAGAATTGATCAACAAACGTTACATAACAGAAGCTTCTGGCGGAATTACTTTAGAAAATATTGCCGAATATGCCACTACCGGTGTAGATTATATTTCTTCCGGAGCACTTACACACTCCGTTAAAAGCTTAGATTTAAGCCTTAAAGCAGTTTAATCAATGTTTTTTCTACAATTAAAAACAGTCTGGATAGCAATTTTATTATCATTGCATTGAGATGATTTCGATATTTTCTGTTTCAGCACTTCTTTTAGCGTATTTGTTAGGATCAATCCCTTCGGCAGTTTGGGTTGGCAGATATTTTTACGGTATCGATGTGAGGGAATATGGCAGCGGCAATGCTGGTGCCACCAACACTTTTCGGGTACTTGGAAAAAAAGCAGGCATACCGGTTATGCTGATGGATATTGCAAAAGGGTGGACTGCCACTAACCTTGCTTTTTTTATCGGTCTATCTGTTACTGGTCCGCACCATTCCGTCCAATTTGTTAATTACCAACTTGCTTTGGGAATTACTGCCGTAATGGGACATCTATTTCCAGTATTTGCAGGTTTTCGGGGAGGAAAAGGAATTGCCACCTTGACCGGAATGATTTTGGCCGTGCATGTTCAGGCATCTTTACTATGTATACTGGTTTTTTTATTAGTGTTGATTATTACCAGATATGTTTCCCTTAGTTCAATTGCAGCCGGTTTTACGTTTCCGCTCAGCACTATTTTTGTTTTTCATGTTTCGGTAAGGTCGATTATTGTTTACGGGATGTGTATTTGCATATTAATTTTGGTAACACATCAAAAAAATATCGAGCGTTTAATGAAGGGAAAAGAATCCAAGGTAAACTTTTTTAAAAAGAAAGTAGTTTAATAATTATGAATAAATTAAACGTAATTATCCTGCTTGCAATATCAATCGTTTTACATGCTTGTTCGAGTGTACCAATTACCGGCCGCAAACAGTTTATTGCCGTAAGTGATGCAGAGGTAAACCAATCGGCAGCACAAAGCTATAGTCAACTGTTGTCAGATCCGAAAACCAAAGTCATCAACAATACAAGTGATGCACAACGGGTAAAACGAATTGGTGGAAAACTCGCAGCAGCTATTGAGCTTTATTTAAAAGATAATGGTTACGCCAATCAATATAATTTTAAGTGGGAATTTAACCTTATCGACAGTAAAGAAGTTAACGCATGGTGTATGCCCGGTGGAAAAGTAGCGGTTTATAGCGGTATTTTGCCTATTACCAAAGATGATGCAGGTTTAGCTACAGTAATGGGACACGAAATTGGTCACGCCATCGCCAAGCACTCTGCCGAAAGGATTTCGCAGCAATATGTTCAACAAGGTTTAGGTTCTGCTATTGGTGTAGCTGCAAATGGTTCTTCATCGGCGTTGGTAAATATTGTTAACCAATCTTACGGCACCGTTGGGCAGTTGGCGATGCTTCATTACAGTCGCGGACAAGAAACGGAAGCCGACCGTTTAGGTTTAACTTTTATGGCGATGGCTGGTTACGATCCGCATAATGCCTTAACTTTTTGGCAACGAATGGCTGCGCAAGGCGGCGGACAACAGCAAGCAGAATTTTTGAGTACGCACCCGTCTGATGCAACGCGGATCGCTGCCATCCAAAACCGCATTCCTGAAGCGATGAAGTATTACAAGCCTTAACTGCAATGCCAAAAATCCGCTTTTTGCAGGCCGAATGGAAAAATTTGCTAATGCTGAATTATGAAGTCGACCCGGAAATATTAAAGCCGTATTTACCTGCTGCAACAGAACTGGATTTGTGGCAGGGAAAAGCTTTAGTAAGTATGGTTGGTTTTATGTTTCTGAATACAAAAGTGTTAGGCATTAAATGGCCTTGGCACGTCAACTTTGAAGAAGTAAACCTCCGTTTCTACGTAAAGTATTTTGATGGGAAAGAATGGAAACGCGGTGCTGTTTTTATCAGTGAAATTGTTCCGAAACACATCATCCCAATAGTTGCCAATAATTTGTACAACGAGCATTATCAGGCGATGCCAATGCGAAACAGTTTGCACGAATTAACCAACGGAAAAACTGAATTTTTATACGAGTGGAAGTTTAAAAACGAATGGAACAAATTAGGTGCAGTTGTTGGTAATGAATCATCAACCATAACTCCTGAAAGCGAAGAAGCTTTTATATTTGAACATTACTGGGGCTACAACCGGATTGATGAGCACAATACAATTGAGTACCAGGTGGAACACGTTTCCTGGAAAATAAAGCAGATAATCAGTTATACTTTCGAAGCAAATATTTCTGCATTATACGGTTCTAATTTTGAACCTTATTTAAAAGTGAAACCTTATTCTGTATTTTTTGCTGAAGGTTCTAATGTTGCGATTAGGGTTGCAAAACGTATTTTAATTTGAGGTTAACTCAAGAAATTAATTTTACCAAAAGACCAATTACAATTCCAAAAAGGGTAAGCATAATTCCAATTTGCCATTTGAAATTGCTATCAATTCTGCCTAACAATTCTATTTTGTCATCTTTTGTCAGCAAAATATCCTTCTTGTCGTTAATTTTCTCTTCTACAATCTGCTCAATTTGTTCAACAATTAGTTTAGCATCTTCGGCATTATTGAAGTGCTTATTTAATGTCTCATATATTTTTAAAGATTGTGAAGCTGTCATATTATACTATCAAAAATAATAAAAATGGTTATAATAAGAAAAATCGCCTTTGGACTTATTTGAATGCTTCTTTTACCACCCCAAAACCCTCAACTTAAAACAAGCGTTTGTTTCCTATCCGGACCAACCGAAAGATACTTTACCGGCACGCCTAATTCAGCTTCTAAAAAATCGATATAAGCTTTTAACTTTTCCGGGATTTGATTAATTTCTGTTATTCCGGTTAAATCTTCATACCAACCATCGATTTCTTTTAATACTGGTTCTGGTTTGATCGTGCAAATATCGTACGGCATGTAATCAATTGTTTCGGTC
>CAZZVO010000262.1:4970-5435 GCA_964657505.1 uncultured Mucilaginibacter sp. | reverse complement strand
ACCGTATTGTGCGCCGTATTTTTGAGCATTTGGGTTACGAAGTAGTAAAATTAGACCGCGTGATTTATGCCAACCTCACTAAAAAAGATTTAACCCGAGGCCGCTGGCGTTATCTGGAAGAGAAAGAAGTTATCCAGCTAAAACATCTGATGAAATAAAAATACCCGCCGCTTCTGTTCAAAA
Organism: uncultured Mucilaginibacter sp.; assembly: GCA_964657505.1. Classification (GTDB taxonomy): domain Bacteria; phylum Bacteroidota; class Bacteroidia; order Sphingobacteriales; family Sphingobacteriaceae; genus Mucilaginibacter_A. Next base: position 5,252 of record CAZZVO010000262.1, on the reverse strand, counting down.
CGAAGCGGCTTTTTTGTACGTTTGATTTCAAAACGATCCCACATGAACACAAAAAAAATAATTGGTATCCTGATACTTGCTTTGATCTTGCCCGGATTTTTATCGGCACAAAAGAAGCAACCGTCAAGCTTTTACCATTTGCTGATTGGCACTTACACCAACGGCACCAGCAAAGGCATTTATGTTTACAAGTTTGATACTAAAACCGGAAATGTTGTTTTAGAGCAGGTTGCAAAAGGCGTAAAAGATCCGTCGTACCTGGCGGTTTCTGCGGATAAAAAG
>CAZZVO010000262.1:0-4960 GCA_964657505.1 uncultured Mucilaginibacter sp. | reverse complement strand
GAAAGCCACAATCCGGCTGGCGACAGCGTAAGTGCGTTTGAATTTGATGACCGAAACGGAAAGTTGACTTACATCAATAGTTTGCCAAGTTATGGGAACGACCCTTGTTATGTTAGTGTGGATAAAAAAAATAAAAACCTGTTTGTGGCTAATTATTCCAGCGGAAACTTGTCGGTCTATCCTTTAAAAGCTGATGGAAGTATCGGTGATTCGCTGCAAACCATTCAACATACCGGAGGAAGTGTTGATGCAACAAGGCAAAAATCGCCACACGTTCACGCGGTGGTTTTATCTCCGGATGAAAAATATTTGATGGCTGATGATCTGGGAACCGACAAAGTTTACGAATACGTTTATCAACCCAACTCGAAAAAACCTTTAAAACCTGCTGCGAAACCAACTGTTGCCGTTGACCCGGCCAGCGGGCCAAGGCATTTGGTTTTTACTAAAGATGCCAAACATGCTTATCTAGCGCAGGAAATAAGTGCCAAGATTAGGGCTTTTAATTATGCTAACGGAAAGCTTACTTCGATACAAAACATTAATATGGAAACACCGGATTTTAAAGGTGTAAACGGAGCAGCAGATATTCATTTATCGCCAGATGAAAACTTTTTATATGCTTCCAACCGCGGCGAGGCAAATGATCTGGTGGTTTATAAAGTGAACAAAACAACCGGAAAACTAACTTTTGTACAACGCCAATCAACTTTTGGCAATGCGCCGAGAAATTTTGCCATCGACCCAACCGGAACTTTTTTACTGGTTGCCAATCAGAATACAGACGATATTTATACTTTCAAAATCAACAAAACAACTGGAAAACTAACACGCATTGGTTCAAAATTAGAAATCAGCCGCCCAGTTTGTTTAAAATTTGTGGCGATGAAATAAACACCGGTTTTTACCTGGTAAAAGAAGTATTGTGGAGAAGATCAGGATAAGCGGGTAAATTGTTTCCCGTTTATCCTGGTTTTTTTGTTTTACAGACCTTCGTTTTGCTATAAAACGGGTGTGGCGTGATTATAGATAAACACTAAAAAAAATCTATATCACTTTGAAAACAAATGTTAAACCGCAAACCACAACTGATCACTTAAACGAAAGCTGTTTTTGGGAGCTGAACTTATACACCGGCGAATTGAATTGGTCCGACGGGCTTTGCCAATTGTTAAACATCAGCAAGCCTTATACACCAACTTTGGAGCAATTGGTGCGCTATTTTCAGCCAGAACAAAACATCCGGCCAGCTTTAAACCGCGCCATCCACCAGGGAATTCCTTTTGAATTGGAATTGCCCGTACTTACAGAAGCCAACAAAGTAATTTCAGTTTGTACAACAGCCAGCCCGGTTTACGATGACTACGGAAAATGCATCGCTATAAAAGGAATATTAGGCACGGAACAGCAGGAAACCAGCGCGGAACCAATCTCTTTTGCTGCCGATGCCATGGAAGAACAAACGTTAATGTTTAAGAACTTTTCGCGTATCGTGTCGCACAATTTGCGTTCGCATACCAGCAACTTACAAATGGTGCTCGAATCCGTCCATCAAAAAACATCTTCGCAGGAAATGCGCAGCGTGTTGGGCAACATTAAAACCATCAGCAGTAACCTCAACCAAACCGTTGGTTACCTTAATACGCTTATCAAAATTTAACAACCGATACTTCTTTTATCAACCTAAAAAATGTCTTTACTAAAAACTATCGCCGTTGTAGACGACGACCCAATTTACATTCAGGCTTTAAAAAAACTATTGAATACCTGGGGAATTATAAACCCCGTTTTGTTTTTTGCGAACGGAAAAGAAGCACTTGATTTTATACGGATAAAAGAAGCATCGGCATTGCCAGATATTTTGCTGCTCGATTTAAACATGCCCGTAATGAACGGCTGGAATTTTATGGATGATTTTACCCAATTGTTGCCGCAACTGGGGAAAAATATCAACATTTATTTGGTTACTTCTTCTATTTGGGAGGAAGACCGCAAGCGCGCCGAAAAAAATACGCTGATCAAAGATTTCCTCACCAAACCTGTTATGAAAGAAAAACTTCGAGAGATTTTAGGTTAATCATCTCTTTACAGCAGCATAACCCACAGTAGGGCTTTTTATTATTTGTACTTTAGTGTGTGCCGGCGCGGTGCTTGTATTCGTTCCTTGGTTGCATTTCCCTAACATGGTATAAATGATAACGAATATCACGATGGTAGATAAGCAGCCGCCGCCTAACTTTTTGGCGCCCCAAGCCGCAATGATAGTCCTAAAAAAATTGTTCATAATTTCTTTTTTCTTTCGCTAACATAGATTTTCGAACATGGTTTTAACCTATGCCGAATTTTAAGCGTGTTACTATTAACACAGGAATTATTACTTTTGATGCTGTTTATGATCAAAAAATCAAAAGTTTTACTGCTGTTTATTTTGCTGTGCGTACTCGCCGTAAACTCCTGCAAAAAAGACGACGCCCAAAGTTCCATTTCCAATTTTCTAACCCAAAGTCCCTGGAACTTAGCTTTGCTGCAAAGGTTTAAATTTGTAAACCAGGCTTTGGTGCATACTGATACGATACAACCAGCTTGTGCGCTAAACCAACGGATTTCTTTTAATAAAGATCAAACTTTTACTTTTAGCAATTACGGGTGCCAGACGGCCACGTTAAATGGAAAATGGTCTTTCACGCCAGATCAATTGTATTTAAACCTGACGCCAGCCGTCACCCAAAATTTTAATAATTTGCGAAACCTGGCGCGCATTAATAACCTGGGCCAGTACTCGTTAATTTTTGATGCCGGAGATATCAACACCAGCCCTAAACCAACAGATACGGTGGTTATTTACCGGTATGGTTTTATCCACAGCAAATAATTTTTGCTTCTTTTACTGCTAAAATTTATGGTTGCACCAGCCGTTCCAACTTTACCAATTAAAAAACGGATTGCCATTTTCGCTTCCGGTTCCGGTTCTAATGCACAGCGGATTATGGAGCATTTTAAAAAGAACGCTTTTGGAGAAGTTACGCTGATTTTAACCAACAACCCCGAAGCCTACGTTTTACAGCGAGCGGATAATTTCGAAATCCCAACGCATATTTTTAACCGCAAAGAGTTTTACCAAAGTGATAATGTGCTTAAACTGCTGCAAAGTTTAAACATCGACCTGGTTGTGCTGGCCGGTTTTTTATGGTTGGTCCCGCAAAATCTACTAGAAGCTTTTCCGAATAAAATCATTAATATTCATCCTGCCTTGCTGCCCAATTATGGTGGAAAAGGCATGTACGGCGATCACATCCACTGTGCGGTTTTGGCTGCACGGGAAAAAGAATCCGGCATAACCATCCATTTTGTAAACGAACATTTTGATGAAGGCGAGCACATACAGCAATTTCGTTTCAGGATAGAAACTGCAGATCAGTTAGAAAACATCCGCTTTAAAATTCAGCAGTTAGAACATCAGCATTATCCAAAAGTGATTGAGCAGGTTTTGAAGAAGTTGAAGTGAGACGATGCTGTTTTTAGGGTGGTAAAAACAGTATCACTCTATAAGAACAATACTTACGTTATGGATAACGTTGAATAAACTACTCCCTTTTAAATCTAATACTGCAACCTTCAATACACAAGTCTGGCCCAATTGGACTCATTTCTAAAATTCCGTTTGTTATAGTGTAATCGTAGTTTTCGAGCATGTTGTTTTTATCATAGAGAATGATCGTGCTACTGTTTTTTATAGTATACCTAACATATTCAGAAAATACGTTTCCACTTAAGCTGCCGTTGCTGTTAAATTGAACGTAAGAATTTTTTTGTGGAGGAACGGGTGTCCAAAAACCCGGGCCGCCGATACTTAAATAATATTCTGTTTCCTTCCATTTTCCAAATAAATTATTGTTGTTGCTGTCTTTTTTGCAGGAACTGATAAGAATAATTAAGGTTATCGAAAATGTTGTAATCAGGTTTTTCATAAAAAGTCTTTTTAACAGCTACGAAAGCCAAAAGTAAAACGCTACAATAAAAATTATTTTCTGTAACTGCATAATCCGCTCCTAAATCCCACATACTTCTTTTACCAACCTAAAACCTTTAACAAAACATTAAAATTTTTACCTTTGCGGCTCATTTCACTGTTCATGAGTCAGCTCGTAAAAATAAAAAACGCTTTAATTTCTGTTTATTATAAAGATAACCTGGAGCCTATAATTCAGGAATTAAACAACTTAAATGTAAAAATTTATTCAACCGGCGGCACAGAAACTTTTATCCGAAATTTAGGTGTTGCTGTTATTCCAGTTGAAGATTTGACTTCTTATCCTTCTATTTTGGGCGGCCGCGTTAAAACACTTCACCCTAAAATATTTGGCGGAATTTTAAACCGTCGCGAACACGAAGGCGACCAGCAGCAACTTACAGAATATGAAATCCCGGAGATTGATTTGGTGATCGTGGATTTGTATCCTTTTGAAGAAACGGTTAAAAAAGCCCTCTCCCCTGGAGAGGGTTTGGGTGAGGCTAATATTATCGAAAAGATTGACATCGGCGGTATTTCCCTCATCCGCGCAGCCGCAAAAAACTTCCAGGACGTTACAATCATCGCTTCCAAAAACGATTATACCGAACTGGAAAATATCCTCAAAACACAAAACGGTGAAACTACTTTAGCACAACGCAAAGCTTTTGCACGCAAGGCTTTTCATATTTCTTCGCATTACGATTCGGCTATTTTCAATTACTTCAACCAAGAAGAACCTTTAAATATTTTCAAACAAAGCATCGAACCGGCGCAAATTTTGCGTTACGGCGAAAACCCGCATCAGCAAGGTATTTTTTATGGCGATTTGGACCAGTTGTTTGAGAAGTTAGGCGGAAAAGAGTTATCGTACAATAATCTGGTTGATGTTGATGCCGCCGTTGCGTTAATTGATGAGTTTGAAGAACCAACTGTTGCGATTTTAAAACA
>CAZZVO010000261.1:0-5447 GCA_964657505.1 uncultured Mucilaginibacter sp. | reverse complement strand
ATTGAAGGTGTAATGCGCGAAGTAGTAATAAATTTAGCCGATAAAAACAGCATCCAGGTTGTAGAAGCGCAAATTAACCCGCAGGTTTTAAATGAAGTTGATGAGGTTTTTTTAACCAATGACACACACGGCATTCAATGGGTTTTAGGTTTTGATAAGAAGCGATATTTTAACGAGTTGAGCCGGTTTTTAAGCAATAAGCTGAATGAGGAATTGAAGGAAGGTTGACATGCTTCTTTTATCGTGCATTTCTTATTACTTGTTGCAGTTGCGCGCTGGTAGCCACGCCGGATTGCCGCCATTTAATTTCTCCGTTTTTAAATAAAATCAGCGTTGGCACGCCTTGCACCTGGTAAGCTGCCGCTGCTTTCGGGTTTTTATCGACGTCAATTTTTAGTATTGTAACTTCATCCTGCATGGTACTTTTCAGGCTTTCTAAAATCGGTGCCTGAGATTTACAAGGGCCGCACCAGGTTGCAAAAAAATCAACCAAAACCGGTTTATTACCTTTGATCAGATCAGAAAAAGTCTCTTTAGTTTCCATCAACCAAGAACAAGAAGCAAATTGCTTTTGTTTGAATTGGATATTTTTCAAAATCTGTTTAAACTAATTTTGTTAAGCTGTGTTCTCGATGTAAAACCAGCAAACATGGCAACTAAAAAAATAACTTTGGCATTTGTGATCTTGTTTACCGCTTGCATTTTTCAAGCTTGCAACGGCAGTCACGCTAAAACCGGAATGGATACGCAAAGCGGAATGCCTGCAGCGAGCAAAAACGCAGGTGGAAGTGATACTTCTCACACAACCGATAACCGCCGAAACGAAGTGAGCGGCGTAAACCCTCAACCTGCAACTGCTCCAAAAAGTGCAAACGGTTCGACAACTGCGCAAGGGCAAACCGGTGCTGATTCTGTTTACCAGAAAGGCACGCAGAAATCGCAAAAATAATTTTTGGAATTTATCTTGCTCAACCTAAAAAACAAAACTCACCAATGAAAAAAGCAATATTTTTTGTCTTGATTTTAGCGTCTTCAACTTTTATCCAAGCTTGTAACAGTTCTAACGGCGACCGTGCAAAAGCTGGGTCTGCCGATACTGTTGGAAGTTCACAAAACACAAGTTCGGCAAAAGACAGTACGAACGGTTTGAAGGATACGTTGAAGCACAAGTAATTGTTTATTCGATTCAGGAGAAATTTTCTTTAAAAGATTTAACCTAATAAAAGAAGTATTTAAAATGGCATCCTTTAAAGAAGATTTCTCCTTCAATAGAAATACAATTTGTTATCAACCTGCAATTTTGTCCTTTAATAACTCTTCCTTTTCTATCTTTTTTTGAAGTTCTAAAATCCCGCCGATCAAAGCTTCCGGGCGCGGCGGACAGCCTTGCACATAAATATCAACTGGGATAATCCGGTCAACACCTTTTACCACATGATAGCCGTGTTCCCAATATGGTCCGCCGCAATTGGAGCAGGAACCCATCGAGATCACGTAGCGTGGTTCGGGCATTTGTTCGTACAAACGTTTAATGCGTTCGGCCATTTTAAAAGTTACTGTTCCGGCGATAATGATCACATCCGATTGCCGGGGCGAAGGCCGTGGAAAAACGCCATAACGGTCCAAATCATAAGTGGAAGCGTAAGAACCCATCATTTCGATTGCGCAGCAGGCAATCCCGAAACTCATTGGCCATAAGGAAGATAAACGCGACCAATTTAACAAGTCATCCAATTTGGTAACAATTACGCCGCCGCTTTCCTGTTTGTTTCCTGCACTCATCTTTACTGTTTTAATTTTGGTTTAAACATCGGTTTGCGGATGGTTGCCGTAATTTCTGATGCTTCTTTTACCGGTACATTTTCAACAATCTTTTCTGCGGAGAAAGGTGTTACCGCGTAAGTCATTTCGTTAATTTGATCGTAAACCGAAGCCGGGATTTTTACTTCAACACTTGGTTTTACAATTTTAGTTTTGATCCATTCCAAATCCCCTTTTACCCAAACATAAACCAAACCAAGGATCAGGATTCCCATAAAAACAAACATTTCGATCAGGCTAAACCAGCCCCAGCGTTCGTCTTCTGCAATCAGTTCATGGTTGCCAAAAACGGTTGCCCAAGGGAAAACGAACACCATTTCTACATCAAACAATAAAAAAATCAAGGCAATTACATAAAAACGCGAGTTCAATTGTACCCAGGAAGAGCCGGTTGGTTCTTCGCCGCATTCGTACGAACTCAGTTTTTCGGGGTTGGGTTTGTTTGGTGCAATCAGTTTACTTAACAGCAAAACAAGTCCGGTTGAAACCAAACCTGTAATTAAAAAGACCAATATCTTTCCAAATTCTGATATTTGCGAAACTTGTTGCATGGATACAAATTTAACAAAAGACATCGGTTTTGATGCGGTAATTATCGGCGGCGGCGCTTGCGGTTTGTTCTGTGCCGTACAAGCTGGGTTGCTGGGAAAACGGACGTTAATCATAGAAAAAAACAGTCAGCCGGGTGCAAAAATTCTGATCAGCGGCGGCGGAAGGTGCAATTATACCAACCTCAATACTTCGGCACAACAATTTATTTCGGAGAACGAGCATTTTTGTAAATCGGCTTTTTCGCAGTTTACCGTTCAGGATACCATTGATTTTTTTGAAACTTATGGCATCCACGGAAAAGAAAAAACGCTGGGACAACTCTTCCCCGAAAGCAACAAAGCGAAAGATATTGTCAAGGTTTTTACAGATTTGTGTGCCGATACCAATCAGGAAATTTGGTGCAACGCAACCGTAAAAAGTATCGATAAAAACAGTATTGGATTTGAAATTCGATTGCTTAGAAATGGGAGAGAGGAGACAATCCAATCACCAAAAGTTGTAATTGCAACCGGCGGCTTGCCCATTGCCAAAATGGGCGCAACAGATTTTGGGTTGAAAATAGCCAGGCAATTTGGTTTGCAAATCATACAAACTGCCCCGGCTTTGGTCCCGCTGACGATCACCGGGAAAGAACAGCAATGGTACGAACAGCTTTCTGGCAATTCTATTTTTTGCCGCGTAAGTTGTGGCGAAATGAGTTTTGAGGAAAATATTTTATTCACGCACTGGGGTTTAAGCGGACCAGCGATTTTGCAGATTTCTTCTTATTGGAAACCCGGAATTTCGATTGAAATTGATTTGCTTCCGCAGAAGAACATTTTGGAATTAATTGAGGCCGAACGACAACTGAACGGCAAAAAGCAACTGTTAACTTTGTTATCCAACTTATACACGCGCAAATTTGCCGAAGCGTTGATGCTTCTTTTACCGGTAGAAAAAAACCTGGCTTCGTTAAGTAAAGCTGATCTGCAAAAAATAGAACAAACTATCCACCACTTCAAAACAAAACCGGCTGGAGACAAAGGTTACGATAAAGCAGAAGTGATGCGCGGCGGCGTTTCTACCAACGAACTTTCGTCCAAAACTTTAGAAGCCAAAAAAGTACCAGGTTTGTTTTTTGGCGGAGAATGCGTGGATGTTACGGGTTGGTTGGGCGGTTATAATTTTCAATGGGCTTGGGCTAGCGGTTTTGTGATTGCGCAAAGTTTGTAGTTGAAGTATTAACCGTTGAACAACTTATGACGTTTTATAGGTTTACCTTGTCTTAGTAAAATAGCATGATACAAAGTTGGAACATCATTTGACCATACTTTTAATATTGAAATAATACCAATAATTTCAATTCGTGTAATCAATCCAACGAAAAAACAGAACTGAAACAAAATTTTGGAGTTACAAGTTGTGATTACTTGTATTAGTGTTGAAAATAAAATCAGCGTCCATATTTTCGATGATATGGCATGTGTTGCTATTTCTTTTCTAAATTTTAAATAACAAACTATATAAGTTAGTGATTCAAAACTTAATAGAATAATAAGCTTGATATAGTTATTGTAGAAGAATAAAGGACATGCTATATAAGTTGCTATACCAATAAAAATAAAGAAAATTTGATCAGCAGTTGAATCTAATCGTCTTAGTTTTTGTGTTGAGATGCCTAATCTTCTAGCAATAATTCCATCAAAAATATCTGATATTAAACCAACAGATAAAAATACAATTGCAACAATATGGTAGTGATTAACTTTTAAAAAACTAAACAATACTAATATTGGGCCTAAAATGCATCTTAAATAAATTAGTAAAAGTGGAATTTTCTTCATGCTATATTATACATAATATTTGGCAAATTATATCGATAAAGAGTTACTTTGAATATCACCTTCTGTTTCATAATAGAATTAAAAGTACATTTCTATTTAAATACGCCTTTAGCTGACCATATCTCTTACTTACCCTCTCGAGTTCAACAATCCTTCCGGTACTTTTAATTCACCTGCTGCGGTAATTAAACCGTTCACTTCATCTTCAATATCTGTGGCTTGTGTGTAAACATCACCGGCAATTTGGCGTTTGCGCAATTCTTGTTTGTATAAACGGATTTCTTGGGTTCGTTCCTCATCGTTTTGCGGGCCGCCGTAACCCGAGAAACCAAATCCGCCCCACTCACTTACGATCAGCGGTACTTGTCTGCGGAAAAAGAACGGATCGCCAACAACTAATGGATTGGCGGCCACACCGTTTAGCTTGCCACTGGTTAAATCGTCCAGCAATTCCTTCCAACGGTTTAAATCTGTGGTATACAAATGTGCGGTCAGCAAATCAGATTTTAGCCGTCCTTCGTAGGAAATATGTTGCCAGCCATCATTATCCACCACTAAAAACTGAGGTTCAGCAATTTGCATAAAATGGTACATGTCCATAATATATTGCCGTGTTTCCGGGTTGGTGGCGATATCTTGTGCGCCCCAATCTTCGTTGTATAAACTCCAGATTACGATGGAAGGATGCGAACCAATCAAAGCCAGCATCCGCAGTAATTCTGCCTTGTGGTTCTCCCTGCTTTTGGTGTTGGAGCTATGCGGACTTGGAACTTCCACCCATAAAAGAAGCCCTAATTTATCGGCCAGATTGTAAATTCGCGGGTCAACACCAGCGATGTGAATTCTCACTAAATTGCAGCCTAAAGCTTTCATGGCGTGCATGTGCTGCTTAATCTCTTCGTAAGTTGCGCCGCCTGGCTGGTACAAAATGCCATCCAAGTAAACCGGTTTATAGTTGAGGTAGATGCAACAACCGCGCGCTTCAATTTTACGCAGGCCGAAATTAGTTTCAATCTCGGCAATGTAACCGTTGGAGTCTATGAGTTGTGCAACCAAACGGTACAGAGTTGGAGATTCTGGCGACCACAATTTGGCCTCTGGGATTTCTATAACCACCCGCTGATGTTTTTGTCCGGCTTCCAAAAGCAATGGATATTCGTCTGTAGCAATCGGTTCATCATAATCCGGATGTTTGTTAAAAACCTGTAGTTTAATGGTATAAGCACCCGGATCATGTATGCGCGTGGTCAA
>CAZZVO010000260.1:0-5465 GCA_964657505.1 uncultured Mucilaginibacter sp. | reverse complement strand
ATGTAGTTGATACTGTTTTTATCATACAAAAAGTGGAACGTTATTAAGTTGACATTCCACTTTTTTTTGCTGCTAAAAGAAGCGTTTGATGATGCGCAAACGGTGCGTATATTTTTTTTGTTCTGCCGAATAAATGCCTTGGTTATCAATTCGGTCAATCTTTACACTTCCCGAAGCATGAATAATATCTTCGTTATTCAGCATGATGCCAACGTGGATAATCCGCCCTTCTTCGTTATCAAAAAAAGCTAAATCTCCGGGCAAAGCAGCCTGCAAAAAATCCACTAACTTACCTTGTTCGGCTTGTTGCCAGGCATCGCGTTTCAATTGTATGCCGCTTTGTTTGTAAACAGCTTGTGCAAAGCCAGAGCAATCGATTCCAAAATGCGTACGGCCACCCCAAAAATAAGGCGTGTTTAAAAAAGTACGTGCGTAATCAATTAAGGTTTCCGGAGGGTTGGGCAGATCCTGCAGCAGTTCGAAAGTGCCTGCACCGATAATAAACTTTCCATGTTCAACGCCATCGATCCGGCTTCCGGCAGGTAAATACAAAAAGGAATTACCAATAAGTTTATGCACAACTGTAACCGCAACATGGGTTAATTGCGGTTGCTTTTGTTTAACTTGATCAAACAATTCACCGTCAAATAAAACACATTGCTGGGCTTGCATCCAACCGATGTATCCGTCGTCTTTTGCCTGAATTTTTAACCATTCGCGTTCCTTTTCCAACACCAGAAAACCCTCGCCAAATAGTAGTTGCGATACCTGTTGGGCGCGGTGTGCAGGTTCTTCCCTTAAAGGCACGATTGCTAAATTTATTAAACCATATTGCATTTTTTGAAGGTATAAAAAAAGGGAACACAAATGCTGCATTCCCTTTCAAATATTGTTGAATTAGAAAATTTATTCTTCCATGTGCAGCCAGGATTTCTTGGCAAGCAGTTCTTCTTTTGTTTCGCGCACGTCTTCGTCGTCCACACAGCAATCAACCGGACAAACGGCTGCGCATTGCGGCTCATCATGGAAACCTACACATTCGGTACATTTATCAGAAACAATATAGTAAACCTCGTCAGAAATTGCCGCATTTGGTTCTTCTGCATTCAAAGTAGAACCATCGCCAAAATCTATAATCCCTTTTAAACCAGTTCCTTCCGAAAATTTCCAGGCAGCACCGGCATCATAAATGGCATTGTTTGGGCACTCCGGTTCGCAGGCACCGCAGTTTATACATTCGTCAGTAATTTTAATCGCCATAACCGTATCCTTAAAAAGCTAAATGATACATTTGCCTTGCAGCAATGTTTTGCAAAGATAACAAATTTTGCATTTTCAAGTTTTAAAGCTTTGCTATTAATATGTCAGAATTGATTAAACTCAACTTAACAGCAACATTATCAGATTTAGGTAACGAGTTGTTAAACCCATCTCCAGAACTTTTAGAAATTATAGCACGCGAACGCCAGTTTAACGCCTGGTTTACACCCGAAAACGTGTTGCAAGCCGTACAAGCGATTGGCAGAATGTTAAACCGCGAAGATTTAGAAAATTGGTTGCCAGAAGATGCCGGTACTGTTTTTACCGGCAAAAAAGTTGGATTGGTGCTGGCCGGAAATATTCCGGTAGTTGGTTTTCATGATGTGCTTTGCGTGCTGGCTTCCGGCCATTTTGCCATGATCAAAGCTTCTGCTAATGATGCCCGGTTGATTGATTTTATCTTAAAACGTTTGGTTGCTATAGAACCGGAGTTTGCAAACCGGTACGAATTTACCGAACGTTTGGCCAATTTTGATGCGGTAATGGCAACCGGCAGCAATAATACTTCGCGCTATTTCGACTATTATTTTAGCAAAGTGCCAAACATCATACGCAAAAACCGCAACAGTATGGCTTTGCTTTCGGGTTTTGAAACGGAGGAAGATTTGCAAAAATTAGGGCACGATATTTTTGATTATTTTGGTTTAGGTTGCCGCAGCGTTTCTAAAATCCTGGTGCCAAAAGGTTATGATTTTGGGATTTTATTTCGGGCGATTGAATCTTTTCAGCCCATCATCAATCACCATAAATACAATAATAATTACGATTACAACAAATCCATCTACTTAGTCAATCAGGCCAAACACTTTGATAATGGGTTTTTATTGTTGAAACAGGACGAGAACCTGGCTTCTCCTTTGGCTGTTTTGTTTTACGATTTTTATCAGGATTTGGATGATGCCGTGGCGCAAATCAACCTAAAAAAAGAAGCGATACAATGTGTGGTGAGTGGTTTTAAGCTGAATGCTGCTATCCAAACAGTTGGTTTTGGCCAAAGCCAGCAGCCTAAACTTTGGGATTATGCCGATGATGTGGATACGATGGCTTTTTTACAAACCTTGTAAGTTTTTGTGCGGTAAAAGAAGCATCGGCATAAAATCAAAAATCAACCTAAAAACCACTGCATAAATTTTAACTTTGGCAACACATGTACATTATTAAAGTAAAAGGCGTAGCCAAAATACCGGATTATGTGCAGTTGCGCGACGAGAAATTTACGCTTTTGGCGTATTTTCGGGTTGACAGGCCGGATAAATCTTTAGATAAACTGGGTTTGGCCGACAAAGCAGAACAGATCATGAACATTGTAAAAGACCTGCCATTTGGTCAAATCCTCAAACTGGAACTTTAAAAATGATTGGAAATACCGTAATCAAACTTCAAAATACAGATATTTTTCAGCAGAAACATTTGGTACTTTCTGATGTAAACTTGGAAATTAACAAAGGCGAGTTTGTTTGGCTGATTGGACAAACCGGTTCGGGCAAAAGCAGTTTGCTGAAAGTTTTGTACGGCGATTTGCATTTAACCAACGGCGAAGGCCACGCCGGAAGTTTCGATCTGAAGAAATTAGCCACCAAAGATGTTCCTTTTTTGAGGCGGAAATTAGGCATCGTTTTCCAGGATTTTCAATTACTTTCTGATCGAACCGTTGAAAAAAACTTAGAATTTGTTTTGAAAGCAACCGGCTGGAAAGATAAAAAACTAATTGGCGAACGCATTTTAGATGTGTTAGAGAAAGTGGGTTTACGGTCTAAATTGAAAAAAATGCCGCACGAACTTTCTGGCGGAGAGCAGCAGCGCGTAGTAATTGCACGCGCTTTGCTGAACGAACCGGAAGTGATTTTGGCCGATGAACCAACCGGAAACCTCGATCCGGATACTTCCGAAGAAATAGTAATGCTGCTGAAACAGATCAGTTTGAGCGGAACGGCCGTGCTGGTTGCCACGCACGATTATCACATCATCCGCACTTTTCCTTCCCGAATTATCAAATGCGAAAACGGGAAAATTGTGGACAATGTACAGTTGGTTTGAGTTAGCTTTTAAACCAACTGCTTGAATTGGCATACTGTTTTTATCGGCATAAAAATAGCCTTACTGCCAATTTTACCGTTAGGGTTTGATTTTGAAGCAGACAGAATAAAACAATCAATTTGCAACAGCCTGACAGCCTGACTGTTTTTGTTTGATGGCAGGAATGTTGTTCAGGAAAAATTACATTATGAATTTTAATGATATACTGAAGAAGATGAAAAAGGAAGAACCCGCTTCTGAAGAAAAACCTAATAATATGGACGAGATTTTTGATGAATTTCAGCAGGTAAACGAAGCACGGCAAAACCAAAAAAAAGATATTGACCTTACCGAGCCTGATGCTGCCGAAGAAGTTAATGCTGAAGACAAGCTGAAAGAAGAATTATCGCTTGCTAATGATAAGTTTTTGCGTTTGTACGCCGAGTTTGATAATTACAAACGCCGTACTTCTAAAGAACGCGTAGAACTATTGCAAACCGCTGGGAAAGATGTAATTGTATCTTTATTGCCTGTTTTAGACGATTTGGAACGTGCAAGTCGCGCTATAGAAAACGCCAAAGATGTTGCCGCAGTTAAAGAAGGCGTAAGCTTGGTGCAAAACAAGTTTAAAAATATTATGGCTCAAAAAGGCTTGAAAGAAATGGTATCAAAAGGCCAGCCGTTTGATGCCGATATACACGAAGCGGTTACCAATATACCTGCGCCCGATGAATCTTTAAAAGGTAAAATTGTGGATGTTTTGGAAGAAGGTTATTTGTTGAATGATAAGGTAATCCGCTTTGCAAAAGTAATTGTTGGCGCATAAGAAGTAGAAAATGGATCATAGTTTATGGTTCGTGGTTTTGGCTGATTGCTCATACCTAAAAGCTGATACCTAACAAATTTAAAATGGCAAAAAGAGATTATTACGATATACTGGGCGTTGCAAAAGGTGCCGATGTGGATGAAATTAAGAAGGCTTACCGCAAAATGGCCATCAAATATCATCCGGATAAAAACCCCGGCGACAAACAATCCGAAGAAAACTTCAAAGAAGCTGCCGAAGCTTACGAGGTTTTAAGCAAATCGGACAAACGCCAGCGTTACGACCAGTTTGGGCACGCAGCGAATGCGCAATCTCCTAATGGCGGCGGACAAGGTCCTGGCGGCATGAATATGGAAGATATTTTCAGCCAGTTTGGAGATATTTTTGGCGGAGGCGGCAGTCCGTTTGATAGTTTTTTTGGCGGAGGCCGACAAAGCAGCAATGGCCGCAAAGTAACCCGCGGAACCAATTTAAGGATCAAGGTCAAGCTGACATTGGAAGAAATTGCCAGCGGTGTTGAAAAGAAAGTAAAAGTAAACAAACAAGTACTTTGCGATACTTGCGAAGGTACAGGTGCAAAAGATAAATCGTCTTTTCAAACTTGTAAAACTTGTGGTGGTTCTGGTGCAGTACGCCGGGTAACTAACACGATTTTAGGTCAGATGCAAACTACCAGCACCTGCCCTACTTGCAACGGCGAAGGTTCTACCATTACTTCAAAATGTACGGTTTGCCACGGTGACGGCATTGTTCGTGGTGAAGAAACTATCAGCATAAATATTCCGGCGGGCGTGAGTGAAGGCATGCAATTGAGCATGAGCGGAAAAGGAAACGCAGCACCGCGTGGTGGTGTTCCGGGAGATTTAATTATTTTGATTGAAGAAATCCCGCATGAAACTTTAAAACGCGATGGTAACAATATCATTTACGATCTGCATGTTAATTTTGTAGACGCAGTAATCGGTACAACGGTAGAAGTGCCAACGATTGACGGGAAAGCCAAGATCAAGATTGAACCAGGCACACAGGGCGGAAAAATACTTCGCTTAAAATCAAAAGGTGTTCCTGAAGTTAATTCTTATCAGCGCGGCGACCAATTGGTGCATATCAACATTTGGACCCCAAAAGTAGTAAGCAGAGAAGAACGCGATTTACTTGAAAAACTGCAAAATTCGCCAAATTTCAAACCAAATCCTGGTAAAAATGATAAAAGTTTTATCGACCGGATGAAAGAATATTTTGAGTAAACCAGTTTTAAGGCGGTAAAAGAAGCATTAGAATTTTAAGGCAGTAAAAGAAGCAT
>CAZZVO010000259.1:0-5475 GCA_964657505.1 uncultured Mucilaginibacter sp. | reverse complement strand
AATGAAAAATTATTTGGAAATTAACACAGTACATTTTTGTTCAAGCAAAAAGAACATAACGCCAGCAACCGCAGGTTTGCCAAATAAAGAAGCATGCTTCTTTTATCAGCATAAACTATCTAATACCTTTGCTACTAATTTTACAAAAGCCGAAACAACCATCACCCCTACACCTTCCGTGGCGGCAAATCAAAAGCAACTGCATTGTGTTCAAAATGCCCTTTGTGCGAACCGTCGCAAAATGGTTTGGTGGCCGATAAACCGCAGCGGCAAACCGAAACAATCGTTCGCCCTTGCAAACCGTAATTGTTGCCGTCCTTATCCACGATCTCAAAATCGCCTTCTATTTTTACAGACCCGTTATTGTTGATGGTTAGTTTTGTTGCTGCCATGTTTTTTATTTGTTTTTATTGCGAAGGTAAATATTGGCCGGAAGAAGAAAACATGGTTTATCCGCTTCAACGCAATACAAATTCATTCTAAATAATAGCAATAGGTTTTCGCGGATGGCCTAAACACAATATTGTTACTGCGTTAAACCATAACTCTCAAATTAAACTGTACATTTATTCGCATTTATCAATGTAATTAAACTTCTATCTTAACCAGTAGGTTAAGCTTTTATCCAAAAAAGTCACAGTACTTCTTTTAGCCATACAAATATTATATCCAGATTCATTTCCACTCAAAAATTAGAAGTTTAAGTTTTACGCTGGTAAAAGAAGCATTCAAAATATAATGGATAAAATCAAGACAATACTTGCCCGTACGTTTTAAAAGAAATCCATGCCAACCTTAGCCCAACCTAAATATATTATTGCCATTGGCGCCTCTGCCGGTGGCCTGGAAGAAATAAATTCTTTTTTTGACCACACGCCTTTAGATGGGGTTTCATACATCATCATTCAGCATCTTTCGCCCGATTTTAAAAGCAGGATGGCCGAGTTGCTGGTCAAACACAGCAAACTTACCGTACAGGAAGCCGAAAACGGGATGGTGGTAGCACCTAACCAGGTTTATCTGATCCCGCATGATAAATTGATGACGATTAATAACGGAAGCCTGTTTTTAGAAAATAAAGAAAAAACAAAACTTCCTAACCTAACCATTAACCGGTTTTTTAATTCCCTTGCGACAGATTACGGAAAAAAAGCAATTGGGGTAATCCTGTCTGGCTTAGGGTCCGACGGTACCGAAGGGATTAAGGCGATAAAAAAAGCAGGCGGAATGGTAATTGCCCGCACACCGGAAACCACAGAATTTGGCAGCATGCCATCCAATGCGATTGCTACCGGCCTGGTAGATTTTATTTTAGAACCCGGCCTAATGCCGCAAGCTATTGAAGATTATGTAAAACACGAAGGGGAACTTGTGGCTGTTGACCAGGATGACGAAAAAAACCTTGCCATTATTGTTGACATCATTAAAAAGCAACTGCCGCTCGATTTTTCGGAGTATAAACAAACTACCATCCTCAGAAGGATTAAGCGAAGGGCTGGCTACAACGATATTATCAAGCTGGAAAAATATGTTGATTTTTTAAAGGCCAACCCGGAAGAAGTTAAAACACTTGCCCAAGATTTCTTAATTAGTGTTACTGCTTTTTTTAGGGACAAAGAAGCGTTTGATTACATCGAAAAAAGGGTTTTGCCAGATATATTAAAAAACCTAAACCCGGATGAAGAATTAAAACTTTGGGTTGCCGGGTGTGCAACCGGGGAAGAAGCGTATTCGCTGGCTATTTTAATAAGCGGGCAATTAACCGGCAAGTTTAGCAACACCATCGTAAAAATATTTGCAACCGATATTGATAAGCTTGCTTTGGTACACGCCGGTAAAGGTGTTTATACTGCCAACGTTGTAAAAGATTTGCCCGCTAAACTGCTGGAAAAATACTTTTTAAAAGACGGGGAAAATTATACGGTAAAAACAGCAATACGCAAGATGGTGATTTTTGCCCAGCACGACCTGGTGAAAAACCCGCCATATTGCAACATGCAAATGATCAGTTGCCGAAACCTGCTTATTTACATGACACCGGTTTTGCAGGATAAAGTATTCTCCATGCTTTTGTTCGGCCTTAAAAAGCATGGTTATTTATTTTTGGGTTCCAGCGAAAACCCGACTTCCATCCTCCAAAACCTGGAAGTATTGAACAAAAAATGGAGGATATACAAGAACCTGACGTTAAAGCAGAATGCAAATTTTAACGCGTTTTCGATGCCGCAACTGTTTCATACAAAGCCAGAATCTCCGTTGCCTTTAAAAGAAAGTACTTCTACCTATACCAACCAAACTTTGGCCGAAGCGGTAAATGCAAGCCTGGCAGAAGCATTTAATTGCCTTACCATTTGTGTTGATGAAAACAAACAGGTTGTAAAATATTATGGAGATACAACCCGGTTTTTACTGCAAAAAAACTTTACCTCGAACCTGGAAGACCTTTTACCAAACCAGCTTGCCGTGGCTTTTAGCGGTTTGCCCAAAAAAGTTTTAAAAACGAACAAAAAAGCGATAGTTAACGGTATAAAAATTAAATATGATGGGTCTACAATTAAAGTAAACTTGTTGGTAAGCCCGCTCGAAATAAAAAAAGGGGAACAGAAATTACTGCTGGTAACTATTACCGAGGATCAATCCGGCACATCTGCAATTGAGGAAAACATTGTTTTTGATGAAAAAACGTACCGCGACCAATATACTTTAAACCTGGAAGATGAATTAAAGGAATTGAAAGAAACACTCAATTCCGTGTACGAGAAGCTGGATACTTCGAACGAGAACATGCAGTCGTTTAACGAAGAATTGCTATCGTCAAACGAAGAAATGCAGAGTACGAACGAAGAAATGCAATCTGTAAATGAAGAACTGCATACCGTTAACATAGATTATCAGTTAAAAAATAAAGAACTGGCAGAACTGAACGACGACCTGAACAATTATTTTAGAAGCAACATTAACGGACAATTATTTGTAAACAAAGATTTACTGCTGATGAAGTTTTCGCCGGGTACGGTAAAACAGATCAACTTATTGCCAACAGATGTAGGCCGCCCGCTTAGCAATATCACCACCAACATCATATTCGAAACCATTATAGATGATATTAAAAGTGTAATATCAGACGGGAACGTTGTTACCAAAGAAATAGAGACCGCCGACGGAAAATGGTACCAGGTGATGACGATGCCCTACATACAAGCAGACAACACAAGGAACGGTGCGATGATTACTTTTAATGATATCACAGAATTGAAACAAGCGCAGCAGGACCTCGACAAAAAAAATCAAAGCCTGCTCCGGATCAATGCAGACCTGGATCATTTTGTATTAGCTGCCTCGCATGATCTTTTGGCACCGCTTAGCAACATCGAAGGCAGTATTACGGTGATGAACCTGATAAAAGTAAACAACCCTGAGTTGAGCAAATTTTTAAATATCATCAACACATCTGTCAAAAAATTCCGCATCCTTATTAAAGAGCTTGCAACCGTTGGAAAATTAGAAAGTGATACGGCTGTAATGGAAATGGTTGATATCGATGAGCTTATTGATGAAATTGAATGGAGCCTGGAAAATCAAATCAAATCGGTAAACGCCGTAATAAAAAGAAACCTAAAAGTTAAACAAATCCTTTTTTCTAAAAAAAACCTGAGAAGTATTTTATTTAATTTAATTTCGAATGGGATTAAGTTTAAAAGGGACGAACAGCCTAAAATTAATGTTTGTTGTGCAGCAGAAGGGAACCTTATTATTTTATCGGTAGAAGATAATGGAATTGGTATAGCACAAAACAAGCTTGAAAGAATATTTGAGTTGTATGGCAGGCTCAACCAGGATATGGAAGGCCAGGGCATCGGTTTATTCCTAGCAAAAAAAATAATAGACCGGGCAGGCGGAAATTTTATAGTGGAAAGCGAGTTGGGCAAAGGCAGCAAGTTTCTTATCCATTTTCAAAGCTAAACCCTTTAGATAAGCTGAATATAGAAAGATATTCGCCTTGGTCCTTTTCCCCTTTGAAGGGAGTTAGAGGGATGACCTTATTGTTTTTTAAGCTGATAAAAGAAGCATCTAAAAATAAGTCTAAACAACTTCAAAATATACCTGGTAAAAGAAGTATTGTACCAGGCAAAAAAACAAACAACATTAGGCTGACACATGCCATTTGCAAGCCTGTTTAATTTAGGTTAGTTTTGATACTTCAGCCCCAGCCGCCAATTCCAGCCAATGAACAACGCCCTTACCAATAGCACAAAAGGAAGAATATTTCCGCAAGTAACCTATCAGGCTGCTTTTGCGGTTTCGGCATCGGTGGAAGAACATTTCAAACAACATTTTGATAAAGCGCGCTTTAATTACATACCAGAACTGGCGCCGGAGCCTTCTGCAGAAATTATTGAAGCCATTATCGATGTGGCTTTTTGGGCAAGTTTAGGCCGGGAAGAAGGCCGTTCGCCTAAAATATCTTTAGCTTTTTTACCGGAAGAAATGGCTGGCATGCCGCTGGTTTTTAAGCATCGGCTGGCTTTCCAAACCCATATCTTAACCAAATTAGCACCGGCAGTTGAGCGGCCGGGCATCCATTTAGGGGTTTGGATGGAAGACGGCGAATTGTATTTATGGGGCACCACGCGCGAAATCCCTGCATTATGTTTTGTGCTGGAAGTGGTTGAACCCGGTTTGCTGGTAATTAAACACCGCCGAATTGATGGCGTCGGGAAATTTGTAAATGTGGCTACGTTAAAAGGCGACAAGATTAAAGTGGTGGATGAGTTAAGCTTGAACGCGCCCGAACGTCCGCCAATTATTAATTCGCTGCTGGGTTTCACTTCCCCTTATAACACAAAAGATTCTACAAATATATTAGTGCAATTGGCCGCTTCTATGCGTGCACATGGCCGCGGCGGAGCGTTACTGGTGGTTCCGGCAGATACAGAAGAATGGCGCGATTCCATCATCCACCCCATTACTTACCCGGTAACTTCGGCTTTCTCGCAACTGGCAGACTTGATGCTGCAAACAGGCCATGAAAATAATCTTATTCTTTGGCAAAGTATGTTGCGGCAAGCTGTGGATAGTGTAGGCGGGTTAACAGCGGTGGACGGTGCAACTGTGATAAACGACCGCCACGAACTGCTTGCTTTTGGGGCGAAAATTGGCCGCTCGTGGAAAAGTAAACGGGTAGATCAAATCGTGATCACCGAACCAATAATTGGCAGCACAGCCAGCGTGATCCATCCCGCGACTTTAGGCGGCACAAGGCACCTTTCGGCAGCGCAATTTGTGTTTGATCAGCGGAATGCAGTTGCCTTGGTAGCTTCGCAAGATGGCCGTTTTACCGTTTTCGCCTGGTCGCCAGCCGAAGAAATGGTCCATGCCCACCAGATCGATATTTTATTGCTGTAGCTTTTTTTGTCCTGTTGGGCTTTTAGTCATGTTGAGCCTGTCGAAACATGAGCTTTTACTCCTGTTGAG
>CAZZVO010000258.1:0-5547 GCA_964657505.1 uncultured Mucilaginibacter sp. | reverse complement strand
CCCGAAACCATCAAGTTTTTTAACGTTTGAATAATAGGCAAACCGGCACCAACATTGGTTTCGTAGTAAAAATCGACACCATGACTTCTGGCCGCATCTTTGAACTTTTTATATTGTTCGAAACTACCCGAATTCCCGATTTTGTTGCAGGTTACGATGGAAATGTTCGACTTAAAGATCTCTTCATAAAAAGTAATTGGTTTTGGACTGGCAGTGTTATCGATAAAAACCGCATTTGGCAGATTCATCGTTTTCATCCTTGCAACAAATTCTTCTAATTGTGCGGTTTCTCCGGAGTTTTCCAGTTCGTTTTGCCAGTTTTCCAAATCCAAACCATCGCCATTAAAAACCATTTTACGCGTGTTGCTAATGCCGACAACTTTTACCTGGATGCCGTTATTTTCCTGTAAAAAATTGGTGTGCGATTCCAGTTGCCGAAACAAAGTTTTGCCGATATTGCCCGTGCCCAAATTGAAAACATGCAAGGTTTTATTTAACTCGGTAAAAAAAGCATCGTGGACTGCGTTTAAAGCTTTGTTGAGATCGGGACGGGAAATCACAACCGAAATATTATACTCCGATGAACCTTGCGCAATCGCACGAACATTTACACCGTTTCGACCTAAAGCATGAAATAACTTGCCAGAAATGCCCGGCGTTTGCTTCATGTTTTCGCCCACAATAGCCAGAATAGAAAGGTTTTGTTCGAAAACAGGTTTCTCTAATTTTTTGGCGTGTAGTTCCAGTTCAAATTCATGCTCTATTAAAAGTTGTGCTTTGGAAGCATCGGCCGGACGAATGGCGAACGTAATGCTGTGTTCCGAAGAAGATTGCGTAATCAAAATAACATTGATTTGCTCTCGCGCCAGCAACGAAAATAACCTTCCGCTAAAACCAGCTTTTCCAACCATTCCGCTGCCTTCTAAATTGATGATGCTGATGTCATTAATCGAAGAAATCCCTTTGATCGTTAAGTTAGATTTGCCGCAATCATGACGAATTATGGTTCCGGGAAACTCCGGTTCGAAAGTATTTTTAATGGCGATTGGAATGCGTTTTAAAAACGCCGGGATCATAGTTGGCGGATAAATCACTTTCGCACCGAAGTAAGAAAGTTCCATCGCTTCCGTGTAAGAAAGTTCCGGCAGCGGAAATGCTTTTTTTACCATCCGCGGATCGGCAGTCATCATACCGTTTACGTCGGTCCAAATCTGGATTTCTGCTGCATTTAACGCCGAACCTAAAATCGCCGCTGTATAATCGCTTCCGCCGCGGCCTAAAGTGGTAATCCTTCCATTTTCATTACTGCCAATGAAACCGGTTACAAACAAAACCTGATGCTTCTTTTGCTGGTAAAAAACTTGCAACAGTTGTTCAGTTAATTCGGTGTTTAGGCGCGCTTGTCCGAAATTGCTGTCCGTTTTAATCAATTCAGTTGCATCAACATAACACGTTTCTGGGAAATGCTGCTCGGCAATCTTGCTGATCAGGAAAGTGGAGCAACGTTCGCCATAACTTAAAACCAAATCGCGCGTTTGGGCAGTTAGTTCTTTTAAGCTCGAAATGCCTTGCAGCAAATCTTCCAGTTCGTTAAAAAATATTTTCAGTTTGGTAAAAACCGGGTTTTGGCGCTGCACATCCAACAAAGTTTTGATGATGGCAAAATGTTGGGTTTCGAGTTCCGAAAGATGAAGTGCATAATCTTCTCCAACCGATGCTTTTTCAGCCATTTGCGAAAGCAAATTAGTAACGCCGCTCATGGCCGAAAGCACCACAACCGGCGGACCGGAAGCCGAATTTTCTTTCTTAACAATTTGCAACAGCGTTTGGATACTTTCGGCAGAACCTACGGAAGTGCCTCCGAATTTTAAAACTTTCATATAACGGATTTAACAAAAAAGCCTCCCTCTTTGCGGAGGAAGGCTTTTGATGATTTTTATCTTTTAATTTTCACCAAGTTTACACTTCCTCCGCAATACTGCTGGTGGTAGTAATAATAATGGTAAAAAATGTGTTCGTTAACATTTGATTTGTTTTGATAACGGCGTAAAGTAAATGCTTTGTTCTCAAATCCGCAATAAAATAATTGTATAATTTTAACCGGTAAAAGAAGTATATACAAAAAGTATATCTATTTTTGATAGATAAAAACAGCATTTATGAAAAGTATCTTGCTAAAAATTGATGATAAGCTTTTTGAAGAAACCGAAAAGCAGGTAAAAAAGTTAAAAATGAGCCGTAACGGTTTCATTAAAGAAGCTACTGCCAATTACATAAAACTTTTAAAGCGAAAAGAATGGGAAGAACAGATACGGCGTGAGGTTGCGATTTTGAAAGAACATGATCCCGACAAGGAATTGAAACAGATATTTCAGACCGCTTCTTTAATTGATATGCAAAAATATTTGGATGATGATTATTAATCGAACACCATTACAATATGAAATTTGGATTGCAGATTTGGATCCGGCAAACGGTACTGAACCTGGAAAAATCCGTCCGGTTGTAATTCTGCAATCTGATGTGTTACACTACGCTGGCCACACTTCTACGATTGCATGTGCTATATCTTCGCAGCCAAAAGATGGCGTTTCTTTAATTAGATTGAAGATTCAGCCTTCTACAAAAAATGGTTTGCGAAAGGAATCTTATATCCTGACAGATCAAATACGTGCTTTGGATTTGATTAGGTTAGGTGAAAGGATTGGCCAACTTGATGAAGAAACCATTAACAGTTTGCGCAATAGCATTAAAGCAATCTTATCTTTCGACTGATGCAAGGCCTCGTAACAAAATCAACCGGAAGCTGGTACCAAGTGCAAACACCAGAAGGCGATCGGTTTGATTGCCGCATTAAAGGAAAATTTCGGATAAAAGGCTTAACTACTACCAATCCGATTGCGGTTGGTGACCAAGTGGATTTTGAGTTGGAACCTGAACAGCAAACCGGCGTAATTAACAAACTGCACGGCCGGAAGAATTACATCATCCGTAAATCCATTAATTTAAGTAAACAGGCGCAAATTATTGCAGCTAATTTGGATTTGGCTTTGCTGGTGGTAACTTTGGCTTCTCCACGAACTTCGCTTGGTTTTATTGATCGTTTTTTGGTTACTGCGGAAGCTTACGATATTCCGGCCGGACTCGTTTTTAATAAATTAGATTTATTTAGTGAAGAAGGTTTGGAAATTTTGGCCGATTATAAATCCATTTATGAAAAAATTGGTTATCCGTGTTATGAAGTTTCGGCCTTAAAAAAAACAGGCATAAAAGAAGTATCGGCAGTTTTAAAAGATAAAACCACTCTTTTTTCCGGTCATTCTGGTGTTGGGAAATCTACTTTACTGAACACAATTTTACCGGAAATTAAAGTACAGACCGGCGAAATTTCAGACTGGAGCGATAAAGGAAAACACACCACCACTTTTGCCGAAATGTTCGAATTGCCTTTTGGTGGCCGTTTGATTGATACACCGGGAATCCGCGAATTAGGTGTGATTGATATTGAAAAACAGGAATTAAGTCACTTTTTCCCGGAAATGCGCGAACTGCTAAACCAATGCCGCTTCTACAACTGCCGCCACATTAACGAACCTGGTTGTGCAGTTTTAGCTGCGCTGGAAGAAGACGAAATTGAATTATCGCGTTATGAAAGTTATTTAAGCATTTATCATGGGAATGATACAAGGGCGTAGAAGGAATAGTAGCAAGTAGATAGTATTTAGTAACAAGCAACAAATCAATATTTACCTTACAACATGAGGGCAATTATCCAACGTGTAAGCGAAGCATCCGTAAAGATAAACGGCTTGGCAACTGGCGAAATTGAAATCGGTTTTATGGTTTTGCTTGGGATTGAAGATGCAGATACCGAAGAAGATGTAATATGGCTGGCACAAAAAATAGTGAATATGCGTGTTTTTGGAGATGAAAACGGTTTGATGAAGAAAGCTTTGGCCGATATTAACGGCGGTATTTTATTGATTTCCCAATTCACGCTTTTTGCACAAAACAAAAAGGGAAACCGGCCGTCCTTCATCCGCGCAGCGAAACCAGAAAAAGCAATTCCACTTTATGAAATGATGATTAAATCGTTAGAAAACCTACTTGGAAAACCAATTTCAACGGGACAATTTGGTGCCGATATGAAAGTGAGCTTAGTTAACGATGGTCCGGTAACCATCATCATGGACACTAAAGATAAAGACAGACACTAATTTTATGACGATAAAAGAAGCACAGCAATTCGTTGACGAATGGATCAAAACAACCGGAATCCGCTACTTTAACGAACTCACCAACACGGCTATATTGATGGAAGAAGTTGGCGAAGTTGCCCGCATTATGGCGCGAAAATACGGCGAGCAATCTTTCAAAAAATCCGACGAAGAAGTAGTTTTAGCGGATGAAATGGCTGATGTTTTATTTGTGCTGATCTGTCTCGCTAACCAAACCGGCATTGATTTAACAGAAGCATTAGAAAAAAACATGGCTAAAAAGAGTATCCGCGATGCGGACCGGCATCGGAATAATGAGAAGTTGAGGTGAAGAAAGTTACCCCTTCAACTTCACCAACTTCTCCCCTTCTAAAACCGGAATAGCTGTAGTTAAATCCACCTGCAAACAAAACTTTATATCTTCTTCAATACCTAATTTTTTTAAACGTTCGCTGTGTGCTGTTTTTTGCAGATATAAATTGAGGTCGTTTTTGCCTAATTCGAACAAATCATTTGCGGCAATGCTGGGATCGTCTAATTGATAATTGTTTGCTTTTAACTGATCAACAACCGCCCCAGCAAATAAAGTATCTTCTAAATTGAAGTTATTTTTCCAACCAGCACAAACTAATAAGATGTTTTCCTGCTGAGCTTTTAACCAATCGCATAAAGCTGAAAGGTTTAAAAAAGAACCGATTACAATTTTTTTAGCTTTGATGGAAAGATGCAAAGCGTGCGTGCCGTTGGTTGTTGTAAGCACGATTGTTTTTCCGGATACTTTTTCTTTGGTGTAAGAAAACGGAGAATTACCGAAATCAAAACCGGAAACTACTTCGCCATTACGTTCGGCAGCGAGCAAATAATCCAGGCCTTTTTCGCGGTAAGCGGCACATTCTTCTACCTGCGCAACGGGAATAATCGCTTCGGCACCGTTTTCAATACCGTAACAAATGGAAGAAGTTGCGCGGAAAATATCGATGATAACCGCAATGCTGTTTTCGATTTGGTAAAGCGGAAGCAAAGCTGGCGTTAAACAGGTTTCGATTTTTAATTTCTCGTTCATTCAGGAATTTTCAGCACTAATTTTTAGGTGATAAAAGAAGCATTCGTCTTTTACCTGTTCATTGGTTCTATTTGTAAAAAGGTGGCTTTACTACTTTTGCTTTGATTTTATTTTCGCGGATTTTTATGTAGATTTCGGTTCCTTCTTTGGCAAAAGCATTTGCTACATAACCTAAACCAACTGCTTTTTGTAACGATGGCGATTGCGTGCCGGAAGTTACTTTGCCAATCGTATTTCCTGATTCATCTACAATTTCGTAATCATGGC
>CAZZVO010000257.1:0-5649 GCA_964657505.1 uncultured Mucilaginibacter sp. | reverse complement strand
TTGAAAAAGGCTGTAGCTGCACTTTCGCCGAGTACAGCATTAAAGCAGATGGCGTTATCGAAGTAAAAAACAACTGCATTAAAAAAGGCAAACCAAGCAGTGCCACCGGTAAAGCATTTATCACCGATAAAAAAAGCAATGCAAAGTTAGACGTTCAATTCTTTTGGCCTTTTAAAGGCAAATATTGGATTATTGCTTTAGCGCCGGATTACAGTTACGCTTTGATCGGCCATCCTAACCGCAAATATTTGTGGATATTAAACCGGAAGCCAACCATGAATGAGCAAACTTATAACCACCTTGTTGCGGTTGCCGCGGATAAAGGTTTTGATGTTCGGAATATCGTCCGCACTAACCAGGATTGCGAGAAGTAGCTTTCAATCGTTTGGAATGGATTAATCACAATTTGCCTTTCTTACAACTATCAAGAAATCCAAATAGCACCATTTCCCACCAATCAAATTTGGTTTAGAAGTAGAATTACTCCAAATACTTCTTTTATCGATATAAAATTCTTACTATCAACTATTTTGTTAAACTTGGCTATATTTAATAAATAGTCGTTTATGTTGTTTTTACAGAATCAGTATTATGCCAGTTGTGCAAGATAAATCGACCAAGAAAAAAGATTTGGTGCTTCACCCCGAAAAAATGGATGCAGAATTCTACAAGAATTTGCTAAATAGTATAGAAGATTATGCTGTTTTTACCATAGATAAAGATGGTTTTATTAATAGTTGGAACGAGGGCGCAAAAAAACTTTTAGGTTATACGGAAGAAGAAATTATCGGCGAATGCTTTGCCGTATTGTTTACGGATGAAGATTTAAAAGAAAATGCCGAAAAAAAGGAGCTAAAAGAAGCATTGAAATCGGGAAAAGGGATTGACGAACGTTATCACGTACGCAAAGACAAATCTCAGTTTTGGGTTAGCGGGCTTGTTTTTCCGATGTATAATAACGAGCACGAGCATATCGGTTTTACCAAAGTTATGCGAAATATTGACGAGCGGGTGGCGGCCGAACAGCACATGCAGGATGCTAAAAATTACGCAGAAAGTATTGTAGAATCTGCCCGCGAACCGATGCTTGTTTTAAATACAGATTTATCTATCAATACTGCCAATAACGCTTTTTACCAGTTTTTCAAGTTTAAAAAGAAAGCATTATCGGCACAACCTATCTACGAAGTATTTCAAGGTCAATTAGATATTCCGGAGTTACGGTTGCTTTTGGATAAGATCATTATAGAAACTGAAGCGGTTAAGGATTACGAAATTGTGCACGATTTTAAAACAATTGGCAAACGGACAATACTTTTTAACGGACGCACGATTTATTTCCCGACAACCCGGGCAGATTTAGTGCTGCTTTCGATAGAAGACGTTACTGAAAAACGTTCGCTGGAGCAGCAGAAAGATGATTTTATCAGCATTGCCAGTCACGAAATCAGGACGCCGATTACTGTAATCAAAGCACTTGCTCAAATGTTGCAAAAGCGGTCTCAGAAGTTTGGGGACGAATCTTTTTCCACGTCTTTAGGGAAAATTGATGAGAAAACCGATAAGCTAATGTCGTTAATTAATTACCTGTTAGATGTTACGCAAATTGAAACGGGTAAAATGCGGGTGCTTAAATCTAAGTTTAACATCGAACAGTTATTGGTAGAATCTATTGAAGAAATGGATATTATTGATACCGGACACGAATTCATAATTAAAGGAAGCTTTAAAAATGATATTTATGCGGATCGTTTCCGTATTTCCCAAGTATTAAATAACTTGTTGAACAACGCTGTTAAGTACTCCGCAGAAAACACACAGATAATTGTAGGCTTAACAAAGAACAAAACTGGCGACCAGATTACAGTCAGTGTGCAAGATTTTGGGATGGGCATACCAAAAGAGGAGCAAGGCAAGTTGTTTAAGCGGTTTTCGAGAAGTTCTAACGTTAAAAGTAAAAACATCCATGGCCTTGGTTTGGGTTTGCATATTTCCCAAGAGATTATCAAGCAGCACGATGGCAAAATTTGGTTCAAGAGCGAGCCGGGCGAAGGCTCCACTTTTTACTTTCAAATCCCGGTTTAGGTTGATTAAACTTCCGCTTTTACTAATTTGCAGAAAAACATAAGCATAAAAAAAGGATATTTCCTAACCGGGAAATATCCTTTTTAGGATTTGGCTTTACAATTACAATTGTGATACCGATGATGGGTACGGATGAACGAGATGAGCACTTGTTTCTTCTGTTTCGTCCAAATCATCAATTACTTTTTTTATCGCACAATTTCCGGTGATGCCACGGTGCAACAATGCAGAACCAATTCCTACTTCGGTTAAAGCCAAAATCGGGTGCGAAAATATATTGAAAACACCTTTGAAAAAAATGTAAGCACCAGTTCCAACAGAAATAATCCGGTCGGTTTTGCCAACGTTGGCATACGGGTTTTCTGGTAATAAAGTATTTTTTATGGTGTCCGTTATCTTTTTAAATTCGTCGATACTTGGTGATATGGTATCTTTCACCGTATCAGTTACTTTTTTTATCTCGTCGTTGATCATGATAATTGTTTTAATGATGTTATCCAATTAAGTTAACAGCAGGAACGGTAGCGGGTTTTAGAAAAAAGAAAAATGTTTAATTAACTGTAAGCATTTAGCTATCAGCCATCAACTTTTTGTCCGTTTGCTATTTGCGAAAGCTGATTCCTGATTGCTTTCAGCTTAAAACAAACAAAGTCATACTCCTCGGTCCATGCGCACCTAAAACCAAAGATTGCTCAATATCGGCTGTTTTTGATGGGCCGGCGATAAAAGCGGCGAAACCATAATCTTCCAAACCAATCCGGTCGTACGCCTGGTGCATGGTTGGCACAATATCTACAGCATTCAAAACTACAGCCAAATGCTGACAAATAAAAGGTGCGGCGCGTTGCTGCATCAAATCTTCGGTAACCCAAACGGCACTGTTTTCGGCAACGCCAAAATGCGCAGCCATTATTAGTAATTCTATGTTTTCTAAAGAATGCGGATCAGGGTTTAGGCTGAGGTTAATTTCTGCAATATCAGCGAGTTCTGGCATTGTCGTTGCAATTCTACCTTCCCGAAACTGTTCTGTTAGCATCGCTTTAACTTCTTCCAAATCTTTCACCATAAAAACTTTACTGCCGATGGTAGTAGCTGTAGAACTGAATTTTTGTAAGATAAAAGAAGCATCCATTTCTTCCGGATTAAAAACTGGAATATCCGGAAACGGAATAAAATCCGGCTTTGCTGTTTTTATGGCAGATAAAATCCGGTCGCGGCTATTTTCCATTGTTTCTGTTTTTTGCGTACCATTCGCCAAAAGATTCTTTCGGCGGCGCAGGCATTTCACGCTGTTTGTACCAGGGATTTAAGGGATTACTCACGGCAAAAGGAGCATATTTCATTACTAAACGACCGATTTTTCCGGCAGTTTTAAAAAATCCGGGAGAAGATAAAGTTAAGGTCATGGCCTGCATGCCCAGCTTTTTGGTTGTGCCCACGTAGCCTTCTTTCACCAAAACCTGTCGCCATTTATACAATTGCTGATGGATGTCGATCTTCACCGGACAAACGTTGGAGCATGAGCCGCAAAGCGTAGAAGCAAACGGCAAATCAGCAAACTTGCGCATATCCAGATTTGGGGCGAGGATAGAACCAATCGGGCCGGCAATTGCCGTGTGGTAACTGTGGCCGCCGCTGCGGCGATAAACCGGACAAGTATTCATGCAAGCCGCACAACGAATGCACTTTAAAGAGTTACGGAAATCTTTTCTTCCTAATTGCACCGTGCGTTGGTTATCCACCAAAATGATGTGCATTTCCTGTCCGGCACGTGGTTTTTTAAAATGACTTGAATAAGTAGTGATCGGCTGTCCTGTTGCACTTCGCGTAAGCAAACGCAAAAAAACGCTGAGATGCTTCCTTTGCGGAATAATTTTCTCGATGCCCATGCTGGCAATATGAATATCGGCTAAATGTGCGCCCATATCCGCATTGCCTTCGTTGGTGCAAACCACAAATTCGCCGGTTTCTGCTATCGCGAAGTTAACGCCTGTTAAAGCAGCTTTTCGGGTGAGGAAAGTTTCGCGCAAATGCTGCCGTGCCGTTTCCGTCAAAAATTGCGGATCAGCATTGCCTTTTGGCGTTCCTAAATGTTTATGAAAAAGCTCGCCAATTTCTTCTTTCTTTTTATGGATGCAAGGCAAGACGATATGACTTGGCGGTTCATCAGCCAACTGCACGATGCGTTCGCCCAAATCAGAATCGATTACTTCTACGCCGTGTTTGCTTAAATAATCGTTCAAATGGCACTCTTCCGTCAGCATGGATTTGCTTTTTACCATCCGGTTGATGCCGTGTTTGGTTAAAAGTGAAAGTACAATTTGGTTATGTTCTTCCGCATCCGCCGCCCAATGTACGGTTACGCCGTTTCCTTGCGCTTTTGCTTCAAATTGAAGTAAATAGTTATCTAAATTACTTAAAACATTGTTTTTGATTTGAGAAGCTGTTTCGCGCAATAACTCCCAATCCGGGATTTGATGCACGGCTTTATCGCGTTTTTGCCGGACCCACCAAAGCGTTTCGTCGTGCCAGTTTACGCGTTCTTCATCTTTATTAAAAACCTCCGCCAGTTCGGCGTGGTCTTGGTCTTCGCTCATCATACGCGTTCGGCGTTTAAAATTTCTGCAATGTGTACCACTTTTGTTTTGCTGCCTTGTCGGCGTAAAATGCCTTCCATGTGCATCAAACAGCTCATATCAGCTCCGGTAATATATTCGGCGCCGTGACTTAAATGATCGGCCACTCTATCTTTTCCCATTTTTACGGAAACTGCTTCTTCTGCCACACAAAAAGTTCCGCCAAAACCGCAGCATTCGTCTTTACGGTTTAAAGGAATGATTTCCAGTTCTTTCACCATATTTAGCAATTGCATCGGTTTGGAAAAATCCGGTGCAACCAATTCGCTCATTTGCGAGAGTTTCAAGCCGCGCTGACCGTGGCAACTTTGGTGTACGCCAACTTTATAAGGAAAATGCGCGTTCAAATTTTCTACCTTCAAAACATCGGTTAAAAACTCAACCAATTCAAAAATTTTATGGCTGATGGATGCTGCTTTTACCGGTTCTTTTTCGGAATGGATGTGCTCTTTAATATGCAAAACGCAACTCCCGGAAGGACAAACGATATAATCAAAATCAGCAAAATCTTTGATAATTAAATCGTTACAACCTTGCGTTAAATGTTCAAAACCAGAGTTTGCCATTGGCTGGCCGCAGCAGGTTTGGTTAGGCGGAAATGCTACATCAACACCTAATTTTTCGAGTAACTGCAACGTGGCAATGGCCGCGCCGGGATAAAATTGGTTAACGTAGCAAGGTATAAAAAGTCCTACAGTCATTTTTTGTTTATTCAATTGCAAGCTAAATGTTTTGGTTGGTTTAGCTGTCCTGTACTGTAAAGGTATAGGTTTTCGGGCGAAGGGTTTAAGGTTTGATTGCGCTAAATATATATCGATAAAAAAAGTATTAGTTTGATTTAACGTTCTTTTTGCTTGATCAAAAAGAACCAAAAAATCAAGAACGGCTGATCGCTCATCCGCGCACCCGTTCAGCCCCGCGCGCCCTG
>CAZZVO010000256.1:0-5676 GCA_964657505.1 uncultured Mucilaginibacter sp. | reverse complement strand
AAGTAGGATATATAAAAGCTTTCGAAGTGAAAGTTTGCGGTTTCGGCCAATTCCGCCATCGCAATACTTATACCATTTATGCAAAAGTGGAAATCAGCAATTCCGTAAAAGACACACTTTTAAAATTTAAACATACTTTTTCTAAAAATGTGGTCACCACGCCGCATATCACCATTGCCA
The DNA here is from genome assembly GCA_964657505.1 of uncultured Mucilaginibacter sp. GTDB lineage: Bacteria > Bacteroidota > Bacteroidia > Sphingobacteriales > Sphingobacteriaceae > Mucilaginibacter_A. The sequence goes on along the minus strand of CAZZVO010000256.1, from coordinate 5,496 downwards.
GAAATATCACCAAAGAAAAATTTGATATTCTTTGGCCTCATTTTGAAAATACAAAGTTTGAAAGCTCTTTTTATGCCGATAAAATCAGTGTGTTAGAAACGCCAACGCGCAAGTTCCACAATTTGCCGATGCGTTTAAAAACGGAAATTAAACTCAATATTGCCCAATAAAAACCTTCGGCACAAAATAATACCCGATCATTTAAAAATTTTTCTACTTTTGTGGCGGGTAAGTCTTTTACGGCCAGCTCCTCTTGAACTCCCCCAGGGTGGGAACGCAGCAAGGGTAGGGAGTTGTAGCGGTGCGATAAAAGTAGCTTACCCATTTTTTATTTTTCAAAACAACCTTCTTCTTTTTTAAATTATATTGCAGCCGGAGGTTTTCCGGCTTTTGTTTTTTTAAGGATTTTTACACCGATAAAAGAAGCATCGCTTTTTTATGGATACTTTTTTTATCCCATCAAATTATATGCTCGATTTATTGATTATTGGCGGCGGCCCGATTGGTTTGGCCTGCGCATTAGAAGCTAAAAAAAACGGTTTAAGTTACCTGATTGTAGAAAAAGGCACGCTGGTAAACTCTTTGTACAATTATCCGGCGGGGATGACTTTTTTTTCCACTTCCGAAAAATTAGAAATTGGCGGCGTTCCTTTCGTTTCAAACAGCATCAAACCAACACGTGCCGAATCTTTGGAATATTACCGCCGCGTGGCAACTTCCAACGAGTTGAATATGCACTTGTTTGAACCGGTTTTAAGCAATCAACCTAAAGATGACGGTTACGAAATCACGACTACCAAAGCCATTTATCAGGCAAAAAACATCATTATTGCTACCGGTTTTTACGATGTTCCTGTTAAAATGAATATCCCGGGAGAAGATTTGCCGAAAGTGCGCCATTATTATAAAGACCCGCATTTTTATTCCTTGCAAAAAGTGGTGGTGGTTGGTGCAAGTAATTCTTCTGTAGATGCTGCGTTGGAAACTTTCCGCAAAGGTGCAGAAGTAACGATGGTTGTGCGTGGAGATGATATTAACGAGCGTGTAAAATATTGGGTTCGGCCGGATATTATGAATCGCATTAAAGAAGGAACGATCAAAGTTTTTTATCATTCTCATTTAACTGCTGTGCGGGATTTTGAAGTTGATATCCAGACGCCGGAAGGTTTGGTGACGATCCAAAACGATTTTGTGCTTGCTTTAACCGGTTATCAGCCAGACTTCAGTTTTTTAAAAACGATGGGAATTACGCTTTCTGCGGATGAAAAATTGTTGCCGGAATACAATCCTGAAACGATGGAAACTAACCAAAAAGGGATTTATTTGGCTGGCGTAGTTTGCGGTGGGATGGACACGCATTTGTGGTTTATTGAAAATTCGAGGGTTCATGCGGAGCAGATTATCTCGAATATTTTGAAGCAATCTGTCAATATTTCAGCCTAAGAAATTGATTTTGCAGTCTGTTTTTATTCCGATGAAAGAAGCATTTGTGTAAGATCAGCAAAATTTTATATATTTATCAAATTCAATTCAGCAAAACTTTCATTACTACAGCCAATAACTTTTGACATTTTCCGATTTTAACTTCGATCCAAACCTGCAGGAAGGATTAGACAGCATGGGTTTCCGCAAGCCAACGCCTATCCAGGAACAAGCCATCCCGATTATTTTAAACAAGCACGATTTAATTGCCTGCGCACAAACCGGCACTGGTAAAACTGCTGCGTATTTGCTGCCTATCATGCACCAAATCAGTAGCAATAAAGAAAAAAGTTTGGTCAATACGTTGATCCTGGCTCCAACCCGCGAGTTAGTTCAACAGATTGACCAGCAAACGGAAGGTCTGGCTTATTTTGCAGGCATCAGTTCCATCGCGGTTTATGGTGGGGGAGATGGCGCGAGTTACGAACAGCAACGCCGTTCTTTAAGTGAAGGCGTGGATATTATTATTGCAACGCCGGGCAGGTTGATTGCACATTTAACTTCGGGCGTTGTAAAGTTAAACGAGTTGCAGCATTTAGTTTTGGATGAAGCCGACCGGATGCTAGATATGGGTTTTCATGATGATATTATCCGCATCATGAGCTACTTGCCAGCTAAACGGCAAACGTTGTTGTTTTCTGCCACGATGCCGGGAAAAATCCGTGCATTATCTAACAAGATTTTGCATGAGCCGGAGCAAATCAACATAGCACTTTCGCAACCGGCTGTTGGCATTTTGCAGCAAGTTTACATGGTATTTGATCACCAGAAATTAGCACTGATCAAATCGATTTTGAAAGAAGGAAACTATGCCAGCACAATTGTATTTGTATCAACCAAAGAAAAAGTAAAACAGTTATACCAAACACTTTACCGCGCCGGGTTTAAGGTTGAAGCTTTCCATTCGGATTTGGAGCAAGAGCAGCGTGAGCAAATTCTACGTGCTTTTAAGAGTAGGCAACTGCCTATTTTAATTGGTACAGATGTTTTATCGCGAGGGATTGATGTGGAAGGGATTAGTTTGGTAATCAATTACGATGTGCCGCATGACCCGGAAGATTACATCCACCGCATTGGCCGAACTGCCCGCGCCGAAACCACCGGAACGGCAATTACGTTTATCAATGAAAGAGATCAGCGTAAATTTTCGAACATTGAAACTTTGATTGGCAAACCTATCCAACAAATGCCAGTACCTGTAGAGTTGGGCGAAGTGCCGCTTTATCAACCCGAACTAAAAAGAGCATCTGCTGGTGGCCACAAGAAACCCTGGCGGAAAAAGAAAAACTGATGCTTCTTTTACCATGCAGAAGCTGGTAACGGCAAACAACCCCTGCTACTACTGTACCAAAAACGTTTTTTGTCTTAAATTTAGTCCTAAACTAAATTTTGTATAGTTAATTAGTCATACCTAAAAACAGTCTATTTAATCGATTGATTAGTTTTTGTCATTCTAAACTAACTTTTCTGTCTTAAAAGTCAAACACTTAGCTATAACTGCTAACATTTAACATATCGGCTTTAGGTTTTGGCAGTATTTTTACTGTTATCAGTGCAAATGCTTGTATTAACAAATTAATTACATCGACCGTACAAGTAAACAAAACACTTAAAAAAATAAATTAGAAATGAAATCAAAGACTACAAAGTTGGCTCTTACTTTATCAGCCGTAGGATTGTCAACAACACTGTTTGCCCAAGGCATGAATTCGGACACAACAAAACGTTTTGAGAAAAAAAGTTTTCGTACTTGGTCTATCGGCCTTAATGGTGGTATGTTAACGCCTTTTACACCGTTTAACAATGCTTCAAACGGAGATTTTCGCACTCCGGAAGAAACTTGGGGTTACGGTGGTTACATTAAAAAACAAATTTTACCAGGTTTTGGTATTCAGGCAGATTTCCTTGCTGGTAAAGTAAGAGGTTATCAGGCTAATTACCTTCCTTCCCCAACAGTTGCGCAAAACAATAGCAGTTTTACTACTAATATTGATTGGTCTGCAGCTTTAAACGCAAACTTAACCATTGCAAATTTAAGTCTTAACCACAAACGCAGCGCATTATCTCCATATATAACTGCAGGTGCAGGTTATATGTCTTCTGGTGCGAATGTGCAAGGTCTTCCTGTTGCTGTTGTACAGGCAGGTTCTTATGATGAGCACTGGTTTGTGCCAGTTGGTGCAGGTTTAAAATTTGGCTTGTCGAAAACGATCAACATTGATTTAGGATATAACGTTTATTTCATGAAAACACCTGTTTTTGATGGTGTTAGAAGTGGTTCTAATGACAGGTTCTCTTATGCGCATGCCGGCTTAGAATTCTCTTTAGGCAAAAAATCGTCTTCTCAGTTAGCAAACTACAGCCCGATCGCCGCTTTACGTGAAGAAAGTGCTGCCGAAAGTGCAGAATTGAAAAACATGCTTGCAATGTCTGAACAAAACAGATTAAGAGATCAGCAACAAGCACAAGCACAATATGCTAAGGATTTGGGTGATGATGATGCCGATGGTGTTGCCAACAAATTTGACAAATGCCCTGGTACTCCTGCAGGTACTGCCGTTGATGGTTCTGGTTGTGCTTTACCAGTAAACAAACCAGATGTTAAAGTTTACGTAACTGAAGAAGATAAAAAAGTAGTAAACGATGCCATCAAAAACTTAGAATTTGATTTAGGAAAATCAACCATCCGCGATCACTCTTTACCAAGTTTAGATAAAGTTGCAGATCTGTTGGTTACTAAAAACTTCAGTTTGAAACTTGCTGGCCATACAGATAATACAGGTTCTGCTGCACTTAACTTAGCTTTATCTAAAGCACGTGCAGAAGCAATCCGTCAATACTTGGTAAGCAAAGGTGCAAATGCATCCCGTATAGAAGCAACAGGTTATGGTTCAACCCAACCAATTGCAACTAACAAAACTGCAGCCGGCCGTCAGAAAAACCGTCGTGTAGAGTTTACCTTGTTCTAAACAAGAAGCTTCTTTTACAGCATAAAAAAAGGTGCGCTAAATTAATTAGCGTACCTTTTTTGCTTATAAAACTTTTTTTGAAAAGATGAAATGGATTTTTGGAAGAATCTTTTTTATAAAACAGAAAATTTAAATTTTTTTTTAATAGTAATTATGAATTTAATATAAGTATTTTTGAAATAGATATACAATCAAACTAAAAAACCATAATGAACATTTTTGTAGGAAGCCTTCCATTTTCTTTGGAAGAGACCAAGTTAAAAGAAGTTTTTGAAGCTTACGGTGAAGTATCATCAGTAAAAATCATTATCGACAAGTTTTCAGGAAGAAGCAAAGGATTTGGATTCGTTGAAATGCCTGACGATGCAATGGCGCAAAAAGCAATTGATGAGTTAAACGGATCATCTGTTGAAGGACGTTCTATCGTAGTAAACAAATCCGAAGATAAAAGAGACGATTCCAGAAGAAGCAGCTTTGGCGGAGGAAATAGCGGTGGCGGTGGCTACAAAGGTGGAAATAGCGGAGGCGGCGGTTACGGAAGCGGCGGAAATAGTAGAGGCGGAAGCGGCGGCGGTTACGGTGGCGGTGGCGGTAGAAGCAGTGGTGGCGGCGGTTACGACAAAGGCGGTTACAAAGGCGGAAGTGGTGGCAGTGGCTACAAAGGCGGAAGCGGCGGCCGTAAAGACGAATATTAATTAAGCATTTTCCTTATCAGTAAATACTACTTTAGTATTTATTATGATATTTTTAAGGTGATAAAAACAGCATTCCAAATACTGTTTTTATCACCTATTTTTTTATACGTTTAATGATGTAATAAGGAAACTCCATCGTCTGTCTGTAAAAACTCATCATTTTAAATTTTCTATATTTAGCATTGACGGGTTAAGCAGGATTTATATCTTTGCCGAACATTTAGGATTTAGCTGAATAAGTAAAAAGAGGTTCATTTTTTAATCCGCCAGCAAAAATGGCCCGTTCGTCTAGGGGTTAGGACGTTAGATTTTCATTCTAGAAACAGGGGTTCGATTCCCCTACGGGCTAC
>CAZZVO010000255.1:0-5709 GCA_964657505.1 uncultured Mucilaginibacter sp. | reverse complement strand
TCAACATCACGCCAACAGGCCCAACGGTATCTTTTAATGCAAGCGTAGTTGTTTTAAGGTTGTCTGCCACCTGGCTGGCCGTAATAGTAGTGTTTTTAAGTTGCGAAGCGGTTGATTTTAGTGCTGCAAAAATTGTAGTGTCTGTTACCAATTCATTCGCGAGGGAGCCTTTATTTTTGAATTTATTAGAGTAAACGGAGAGGTTATTGGTAAGCGTTTCGGCGTTTAACCCTGCCTTTTGTAAATCAATTACGGTGGCCTGCAGCGTGTTCATCAGCGTTTCGTCTTTTAGCAATTTGCCAATATTGCCTTTACCTGAAGTCATATCGTTACTGATAACCTTAAAATTATCAGTAATTGCCAACAGGTTTTTATTGCTCGCCTGCAACGTATTCATTATTTCTTCGGTACTGGTCGCTTTTTCAACTACAAAGCTATGCCCGTTTTTTATATTTGGGTTATCCGCCGATCCACCATAAAGAACGATAATCTTATTTCCTATCAGGCCATCTGAACCAAGTTTAGCTTTTGTATTTGCATAAATGTGTGCTAAGGCAGAATCCTCTATTATAAAACTTACATCGACCCCTTTGCCAACAAAAGCAATACCTTTTACAGTGCCTATTTTTACTCCTTCAAACAAAACACTATTTCCTTTGGTTAAGCCGTTCACATCGGCAAACACCGCATTTACTGAAATAGACTTAGTGAACACATTGTCTTTCCCTCCGACAAATAAAATAGTGGCCAATAATATTGCTATAGCTGTTATTACAAATATTCCGGTTAACACCGTGTTTTTGTTTGTTAATGGTTTCATACTTGATCTGTAAAGTTATAATCGTAAAAAGCCCTGATCCTTTCGTCTTTTGTATCAAATACTTCTTTGAAAGAACCTTGCTTAGCAACTTTGCCATCTAATATCATAGCAAGCTTGTCGCCGGTATATTTAGCACAGGTAAGGTCATGTGTTATCAAAATGGACGATACTTTAAACTGTTGTTGTACCATTCTAATAACGTTATTTATTTCATTGCTCGAAATTGGGTCAAGCCCGGCAGTGGGTTCATCATACAACATAATTTCCGGCCCGAGAATAAGGGTACGGCCAATACCAATCCTTTTGATCTGCCCACCCGAAAGCTCTGAAGGCATTTGGTCGCTTACATCCGGTAAACCTAATTCATCCAATACCTTGTCTACCCGGTTATCAATTTCCTTGGTGCTCATTTCTCTGAAATTCCTGACCATTGGGAAGCGGAGATTTTCTCTAACTGTCATGCTATCATACAAGGCGCTGTTCTGGAAGGAAAAAGCTACCTTAAGCCGCAAGTTTTGTAACTGCTTCTTGTTAAGCGATGCAACATCCTGGCCCAATACATTAACTGTGCCTTTATCTGGAATTAACAGTCCGCATATAATTTTGATCAGCACCGATTTACCTGTTCCTGATCTGCCAAGCACAATCAAATTTTCGCCTTTTGCCAATTCAAGGTCAATACCTCGCAGCACTTCCTTTTTACCGAAAGATTTATAAAGTCCCGAAATGGTGATAAGCTTATTTTTTTCAATAGTGTCGGGCATAGAAATTTAGTTAATCATCTTATCCAGTTTACAATCTGTACAATAATCTCTTCCTCTATAAAAATCAGGTATATAGCTACAACTACGGCCGAGTTGGCGGCTTTTCCCACACCCATTGTGCCTTGGGAAGTTGTGTAGCCATAATAACAGGACACAATTCCCACGGTAAAACCATACACAATGGCCCGCACAACAGATGATGCACAATCCAGAAATGAAATATTCTGAAAAACATTATTGATGAAAGTGACAAAACTGGTATGTTCCTTACTGCTGATATCAATAAATGCGCCCATCACACCTACAAATGCTGTATAAACCATTAACAAGGGAGTCATTAAAGTACTTGCGGTTACCCTACTTACCACTAAATATTTAAAAGGATTTGTAGCCGAAGCCTCCATAGCATCTATTTGCTCCGATACTTTCATCGAGCCAAGTTCTGCCCCAATTCCTGATCCTACTTTACCAGAACAAATAATGGCGGTTAACAGTGGTGCCAGTGCCCTGATGATAGCTATACCTATAAGCGACGGCAGCCAGGATGTTGCCCCAAAAGAAACAAGCGACGGCCTGGATTGCTGGGTAAATATCATCCCAACAATAAAGCCGGTAAGAGAAATTAATGCAAGTGATTTATAACCGATACTATAACATTGCCGTCTAATTTCAGCAAATTCATACGGTGGCGAAACAGCTTCTCTAAAATATTCAATAACGAAATAGAAAGCATTAGAAACACCAGAAAAAAACTTGTCTGTTCCTTCAGATATAATATAACCATCTTCTTCCTCTTTTAACCCAGCCATATTTAAATGATGTATGCGCAAAGCAAAATTGGAACAAATAAAAGAGTAAGAACATGTTAAAAACCAGCAATAATATGTCTGTATTACTTATAGTAGCTGTTTAATTTATTGAATTTCCTTTCGGAAAGGAGGTTAAAGTAATTTTACTACTACTTGTTTATTACCTGCTGTATTGGTCGTTTTCAGCACAATATTAGGAGGGAAAATTGAAAAACTAAAGAAAGGATTGTTAGACACATTGTAAAGAAAATAAGCCTACAGTCATTTTAGAGTTTAACAAATGTGATTCCCGAAAAATCAGATTGTTTACATTTTAAAAATGCAAGAATAACACAAGTTTTAGGGTGCTAAAAGAAGCATGTTATTTTAAAAGTAGTTGTCTAATTTAACCAACATCAAAAATCAATCAATAGACAATTAATAATTTCACTTGCATATCATATCATCTCCAAAATTGTGATCTAAAACATTTTTTTCAGTGAGTGCAGTCATTTCCTACAGCAAGTTTGGCCGCTAAATTTGAATGATCAAAAAGGATAGCACCATGAAAACAATGACTTTTAATTTTTCCCATCCTTTTTTGGGTAATGCAATATTAAGTATGCCAGGAAAACAACCTGCACCTTTTAAAGTATTTTCTGTGGATAGTAAAGAAAGCAACAGTATTGAAATCCCTCTAAGTGATTGTAAAGCAGGAAGATGGGTAATTACATTGCATTGGGAACGCAACAGCAGGATGTTCGTTTATCAAGAAGAATTTGAGATCAATTAAACTCAAGCATTACCCAAACCAGAAGTTTTTTTAAAAATACGCTTGCAAGGCAATAAGGTATTTACACAGATAGTATTACAATTTTCACTTATTTAAAATCATAAAATCATGTTTTATTACAACAATTTTTGGGGGATGGATTTCGTCTGGTGGTGTATTTGGATCATTGTGCTTTTTTGGATATTCTTTACACCTTACGACATCCCGGGGCAGCGAAACAAAAAAGATTCCCCTCTTGGCATTTTGCAAAAACGGTTCGCGGCCGGTGAAATTACAATCAAAGAATACGAGGACAAAAAACAAACCCTGATCAAAGATTTAGCAACTTAAAAATCTAAATGGTTAAAGCCATTTTAGGTTTTAAACAATTTTTAACCCAATTAAAAATTAACAATTCGCCTTATTTTATGCTGATAAAAGAAGCATACAATTAGGTTTAATTAAATCCAGATAGCGGCAAAACGCTGTCTGGATTTGTATTTAATAAAACCGCTGATGCTTCTTTTAGCAAGGTAAAACTTGTATCAATTTACAAGGAATAAATAAAGATGAAAAACGAGTTTAATTTGATTTTTAATTATTAGCTGCAGCCATTTTGTTTATCCAAGTAAAATCAAACAATATAAACAAAATATACAATTCACCAAAAAGAACAAATAGTAAAAGTGAAAACACGCTTTTGTGATACATGAAAAAATACTTTCCCTTTTTCCTTAAATATAAAAAGGCACTTTTACTTGCGCCTTCCTTAGTTATTATTGATGTGGTTTGCGAGATTGTACAGCCAGAACTCATGTCTAAAATTGTGGATTTGGGCGTGAAGCAAAAAAACCTGCCTTACATTTTTCAAATTGGCGGCTTAATGGTTGGGTTATCTTTGATTGCTATTGCTGCCAATGTTGGCAATATTTATTATTCTTCGCACGCATCAGTTGGCTTTGCTGCCGAACTTAGAAAAGGTGTGTTTAACAAAATCCAACAATTTTCTTTTTCCAACTTAGACCGTTTTAGTTCTGCATCCCTCACCACCAGGGTAACCAATGATGTAAATATTTTGCAGGAAGTAATCATGATGTCGTTGCGTTTACTCATCCGCGCGCCGCTGATGTTGTTGTTTGCCGTTATCATCGCCGTTCGCATCAACGCCGCATTGGCTTCGGTTATCGCGGTAGCTATTCCGGTTTTGGCGGTCAGCATTTATCTCATACTTCGCCGCGGACTTCCTTTTTTTGAAAAGATGCAGCAAAAACTCGATCAGGTAAATGCCGTGATCCAGGAAAACCTGATCAATGTGCGGGTGGTAAAATCTTTTGTGCGGGAAGATTTTGAGGAGAAAAAGTTTGCCCTCACCAATGATGACCTACGGGAAATGGCTGTAAAAGCTTCCGGCACAGTGGTGTTGATTATGCCGGTAATGCAGTTGGTAATGAATATTTCTATCGTAGCAATCGTTTGGTTCGGCGGAAATAAAATTATTTCCGGCACTTTTCAGGTTGGGCAACTGATGTCATTCATCACGTACATCACCCAGATTTTAATGTCGCTGATGATGCTTTCCATGACGATTATGGCTTTTTCCAGGGCAGAAGCATCTTCAGAACGCATACTGGAAGTATTAAATGCCGAAGTAGATATTGTTGATTCGCCCACTTCCAAACAAAAAAACCTACACCTTAAAAAAGGCAAAGTGGAATTTAAAAATGTATGCTTTAAGTACCATGCCGAAAGCGAAGAATTTGTATTGAAGAATATCAATCTCCTCATTCAGCCTGGCGAAACTATTGCGCTGATTGGTTCAACCGGATCTTCAAAAAGTACATTGGTGCAATTAATCCCAAGATTGTATGATGTAACCAGCGGCCAGGTTTTGGTAGATGATGTAGATGTTCGCGATTATACGCTCCAGAATTTGCGTGAAAGTGTAAGCTTAGTGCTTCAGCAAAATGAATTATTTTCGGGAACGATTAAACAAAACCTGCTTTGGGGAAATGCACAGGCTTCGGATGAAGAAATTATTGCCGCTGCAAAAGATGCACAGGCGCACGATTTCATTATGTCGTTTCCGCAACAATATGAAACAGTTTTAGGACAAAGCGGGGTAAATATTTCCGGCGGACAAAAGCAGCGGATTTGTATTGCAAGGGCAATTTTAGGAAAACCTGCTATTTTAATCATGGATGACAGCACCAGTGCGGTGGACATGGCTACAGAAGCAAAAATCAGGACTTCTTTTAGCCAGCATCTCCAGGGTGTAACCACGTTTCTTATTGCGCAAAGGATCAGTTCAATCCAATCCGCAGATAAAATTATTTTGCTTGATGACGGCGAAATAATCGGCAACGGAACGCATGAGGAACTGATTAAAACCAGCGCGGTTTACCAGGAAATTTATGCTTCGCAACAACTGCAAACGGTAACTGCATGATGAAAGAAGAAACCGGAAGCCAAACCAAATTAACACTTAACGGAATGCCCGGCAGGCGCAGCCACATTGCTACCGAAAAACCAAAGGATTCGAAACGCGTCATACTTCGTTTATGGCAG
>CAZZVO010000254.1:0-5740 GCA_964657505.1 uncultured Mucilaginibacter sp. | reverse complement strand
GTTTGATGGATTTTGATGCCTTCGCCAACGGTAACAAAACCAAAAACATCATCGCCGGGAATTGGGTTGCAGCAACTGGCCAGGCGATAATCAATTTTTTGCATGTCCTCGCCAATCAATAAAATATCGCTGTCTTTGGTTTTTACATTTCGGATCAGCGTTTGTATCTGCTCAGCTTCAATCTTTTCCTGCGGCCGGTTTTCAACTACTTTTTCTGATGCAACATATTCTTTTAAATCTTTTAAATCGATCAAACCTTGGGCTACATTGTAAAATAAATCCTGGGTTGATTGCAGTTTAAAAAAGTACGACAGCTTATATAAATTATCCGAAGTGTAGGAAATTTTTAACGTTTTCAGTTTTCTTTCCAGGATTTCTTTTCCGTTTTCGGCAATCTTTCTTTTTTCTTCTTTTAAGGCCGATTTAATTTTCGATTTCGCTTTTGCCGTTACCACAAAATTCAACCAGTCTTCTTTTGGTACTTGCTTGCTGGAAGTGATGATCTCGACCTGATCGCCGTTCTGCAGCTTGTAACTTAGCGGGACTAATTTGTGGTTTACTTTTGCACCGATACAACGCGCACCAACATCAGAATGTATCTCGAAAGCAAAATCTAAAGCCGTTGCATTTAAAGGCAATTGCATCAATGCACCTTTTGGAGTGAAAATAAAAATTTCATCCGAAAACAAGTTCATTTTAAAATCGTCCAAAAAGTCTAAAGCATTCGTTTCCGGGCTTTTAAGCAGTTCTCGAACTTTAAAAATCCATTGGTCTAAACCACTTTCGCTTGATGATTCTTTGTATTTCCAGTGTGCGGCAAAACCTTTTTCGGCAATCTCGTTCATCCGGTTTGTGCGAATTTGGATTTCTACCCATTGTCCGCGCGGCCCCATCACCGTGGTATGTAAAGATTCATAGCCATTTGCTTTAGGCGAAGAAATCCAGTCGCGCAAACGGTCCGGGTTTGGGCGATAAATATCCGTTACGTCAGAATAAGCTTTCCAGCAATCTGCTTTTTCTTTTTCCGGCTGGCTATCTAAAATAATTCGGATGGCAAAAAGATCATAAACCTCTTCAAAAGGGATATTTTTCTTTTTCATCTTGTTCCAGATGGAATGGATAGATTTTGGCCTGCCAAAAACAGCAGCATTCAAATTTTGTGTTTCTAATACTCTTTTTACCGGCTCAATAAAGTCTTGAATATATTTTTCGCGCTCGGCTTTCTTTTCGTTCAGCTTTTTTTTGATGAACTGATAAGTTTCTGGTTCCATATATTTCATGGACAGATCTTCCAATTCAGATTTTATCGCATACAAACCCAAACGGTGTGCTAAAGGCGCGTATAGGTAAATCGTTTCCGATGACAATTTAAGCTGTTTATCACGAGGCATAAATTCCATCGTACGCATATTGTGCAAGCGGTCGGCCAGTTTGATCAGGATCACGCGAACATCATCTGCCATCGTAAGCAGCATTTTCCTAAAATTCTCTGCCTGCAAAGAACTGTTAGTATCAAACACACCGGAAATTTTAGTGAGGCCATCAATAATTTTGGCTACTTTTTTTCCGAAATCACGTTCAATATCATCTAAAGTAACATCAGTATCTTCAACTACGTCATGCAAAAGTGCGCATGCGATAGAAGTTGGTCCTAATCCAATTTCATCAGCCGCAATGTGCGCTACAGCAATTGGATGATAGATATAAGGTTCGCCGGATTTGCGGCGCATATCCTGATGGCTTTCTACCGCTACTTCAAAAGCTTTCCGTATCATCCGCTCGTCGCCCTGTTGTAAAGTAGCTTTGCACGCCCGTAATAGTGCACGGTATCTTTTTAATATTTCCTTTTTCTCCGCTTCCAGGTCAATCACAATTTCTTTCATAATGCTTCTTTTAGCACCTCAAATATTTGTAAACAACAGTTTGTTGGTTGTTTACGTTTTAGCTTTTACTGATTGTTGTTAAAATAACATTATTTTTGCACTAAGGTAAATTTATGAAATATCTGTGGCTTATCGTGCTTTTTTCCTGTCTGTCTTGTGTTATAAAAGCGCAATCAACAGCAGAAACGGCTGCTTTTAAAATCAAACCTGGCAAACACGACAGTATAAAAGTTGCTGTTACGCAGTTGGATGGCGAGTTTGTCCCCTGGGTACTTTTGCCCGATGCCAATATCAGGGACATACGTATTTTTAAAACACCTGAAGACCGTGCTGCTTATAACCGGCTTCGTTATAATGTTTTGAAAGTGATACCTTATGCCAAGTTTGCCGGAAATCGTTACCGGCAATTGGAACGAGATTTAGCTACAACAGGCGACAAGCGTTTGCAAAAAGAAATGGTTAAAGCCTGCGAAAAAGAAATTAAAGAGCTTTTTAACAAGCAGATTAAAAACCTAACCATTACGCAAGGCGAAATTTTGATTAAGTTAGTACAGCGTGAAACAGGAAATACCAGTTTTGAGTTGTTGAAGCAGATGAAAGGCGGGTTTCAAGCTTTTATGTTCCAGTCTGCGGCACGTGTTTTCGGCCACGATCTCAAAGAAGTTTACAACGCAGACGACGACAAGGATATAGAAGCAATACTGGTATCTGCCGGATATTCGGCTTATAATTAATCAAATGACTGGAAAAAATATTTATCAGTTTAATGTTGAAACGATTGGCGGACAGGAGTTAAACCTTGAAGTTTTTAAAGGCAAAGTACTACTAATCGTAAATACGGCTTCGGAATGCGGTTTTACACCTCAACTAAAAGAATTAGAAGAGTTACAGCAATTATACCAAGGCCAGCAGTTCGAAGTTTTGGCATTTCCATCTAACGATTTTGGCGGCCAGGAGCCTTTAGAAGGCCAAAAAATACTGGAATTTTGCACCGTAAATTATGGTACAAATTACCATCTGTTCAATAAAATAAGGGTACGCGGCCCGTATGCACATCCTTTGTATAACTTTTTGGCGGACAAAAAATTAAATGGTGAGATCAGTTCTGTGCCGAGGTGGAATTTCCATAAATATCTGGTGAATCGAGAAGGCGAAGTTTGCGACTTTTTTTATCCTTTTACCAAGCCAACTTCTTCTAAAATAAAGAAAAAGATAGAGCGCTTGCTGGAAAAGTAAAAACCTGCGCTATCTTGCCACCTCAATTTAAATGATGACGAAATTAGACATTTTGGTTCTGACATCCCACCCGGACGACGCCGAACTTTATTGTTCGGGTACGATAGCCAAACATTTAGCGATGGGCAAAAAAGTTGGCATCGTTGATTTGACCCGAGGTGAATTAGGCACAAGGGGCACCGTAGAAATAAGACAGGAAGAAGCTACACGCGCAGCCGAAATATTAAAATTAACTGTTCGGGAAAATATAGGTTTGGCAGATGGTTTTTTCAAAAACGATCAGCAGCACCAGGAGCAGGTGATCCGCGTGATCAGAAACTATCAACCCGAAATCATTATTACCAACGCCATTGCCGACCGTCACCCTGATCATGCCCGCACTGCCGAATTAGTACAGGATGCTGCTTTCTACGCAGGTTTAAGGCAGATAAAAACAGTATCGGCGGATGGTATAGAACAAGAAGGGTGGCGGCCGAAGTTGATATTAAATTTTATCCAGGATACTTATATTAAACCTGATATCCTGATTAATATTACAGAATACTGGCCACAAAAAGTAGCCAGTATCAAGGCTTTCAAATCACAATTTTACAACCCGGATTGGGCAGATGAGCCGCAAACCTACATTTCCCGACCAGAATTTATGGAAGTTGCAGAAGCAAGGGCGCGCGAATTTGGACGGGCAATCCAAGTGAGATATGCGGAAGGTTTTACTTCAAAAAGGTTATTGGGCGTAGAAAACTTATTCAACTTACTCTAATAACAAACGTAGTTGGAGAAAACGTTAAATCTTAACGTATTCATAACGTTTGTTGCCCAGGTTTTTTTCGCGCTTTAAAAGGTTCTCCCTAACTGTTTTCAACAAAATCCCCGAAATCTCTGAGGTTTTAAAATCTCCGTTAAACTCCTGGTTATAACGGCTGGCAATAGCCGAAATCGTTTTAGGCTGATCAAAAAAATCAGTACCTAATAAACGGTACATGGCTTTAGTGGCACCGGTTGGTTTTCGTTCGCGGGTATGGCTGTTATCGTCTTGCCCTTTGTGTGGCTCAACTCTTTTTGCCCTCCTGGAAGTGAGGTTTTGCTCCTGCTGTCCGTTCTCCGGGTTAGCTGCTTGTAACTTGTTGTCGATAAAAATTTGACTAAGCAATTTGTCAGCTATTTTAACCTGTACTGCTTCTGATTTAAAAGCATTCAGCATTTCTGCTAGGTCTAAAAGCTGATTTTTGAGTTTACTATCAAGTTCGGTCATAACAAATAATATAATCAGAAAAATCTGCGTGTAGATGAACACAAATTTGTGTAAATAAAATATAAAAATATTAAGTATTTTGTAATAATCTTATTATTAAAAGAAAGATTGTTTCCGCTTAACTTAAAGCTTTTGATACTGGTTAAGGCGGGATTTTTAATTTCAGGTTCTCTCTTTGATAAGCATGTGGTTATAAATAGCTGAACCGAAGATTTAGGTAGGTAAAAACAGCATCATCAGATCAAAAAGTAATTGTTCTGAACAAGCCGGAATTAAAACCTGAAATGGATAATCAACTAAATAGTATTCCTTTGGTTGATATGGGTTATGAAGGATTTAAATAAGTTGTGTTTGAAGGAGTTAAGCAGTTTTGATGCACTTGCTGTTTTTGGATTAAAAATCACAGCTCAAAGGGCGACACTGCGAATCCCGGCTAATAAGTATTATGTTTTTTACTATAGATAATTATTCGTAGCTATTACTAAATCCTCGAAATCAAAATGTTACTAAGACCTAAAATTCGCTTGTTGCAAGTTTTTCTATCGAAACATATAATCCTTTGTTTTTTAATTGTGCTTTTTATTTCGAGATGTAGCTTGGCGCAGCAACCTTCAACTTATCCAAGAGTTACCGGATATTTTAGCATTACCAACCCAATTGCAACGTGGAATAAAAACAGTGTTACCACTAATTTTTCCAAAGTTTATACTTTAACATTTCCTTTTGGAATTAATTTATTGAAGAGCGATAGGTTTGGGATAAGTTTTGAAATTGCTCCCAGTATTCGAACAGAAAACAATATTGCCAAAGTAAACACGGTTGTTTTTCATCCCGGTGCAATGTTTCGGTTTGAACACGGTTTTACCATTATTGGAAGATTGGCTTTTGAAACTTCCGGACGGTTTGGTGTTACTCCAGTATTTAATAAAGTTGTTAAAAGAAGCAAAAACTGTAGCTATTTTGTGTCCGTTCCATTTCCTGCACGGTTTGGAAATGATTTACCTGCTTCGTTAGGGACTGGGCTGCAATTAGGCATCGCGTTTTGATCAATCATACTTCTTTTACCCAACCTTTCTTTACCATACTTCTTTTACCCCACATTTCTTTGTGCCGCCAGCAAATCTCGAATTTCTGTTAACAAGGTTTCTTCTTTGCTGGCCACCACTACAACCGGCGCGGGTGTTTCTTTTCTTTTCATTTTGTTGATGGCTTTAATTACCAAAAACAAAGCAAACGCAATAATTAAAAAGGTAATTACGGCCGATAAAAAGTTACCATATTTGATGGCAGTTCCCGGTACAACAAGTTGGCTTAGGTTTTCTAATTTTGCTGCTTTGATGGCAGGCGTTAAAACGGCCGGCGTAATAAT
>CAZZVO010000253.1:0-5757 GCA_964657505.1 uncultured Mucilaginibacter sp. | reverse complement strand
GAAAACTGTGCGGTTGATCTGAAACGGCAATTGCTAAGCACATTCCATTTTTGGTATCCGGTTCCGCAGCATAATACAAACGGTATTGCAAACCAACTTTTACAACTTGCGGTGCCCAAAACTTTTTGCAAGTTTTAGCCCAAACCGGCGGTTCTATAAGCGCGCCTTTTGGTTCCGACCAGTTAATCAAATCTTTGGATTGACTTACTTGGATGTTGTTGATTGTTTGCGAAAATTCATCATGCGTACCGTAAGCATAATAACCATCTCCGGGAACATAAATCACAGACGGATCCGGGAAATCTGTATTGATAAGTGGGTTTGTGTAAGAACGATTTTCCGGCTTGTCCATTGTAGTTTTATAATTTGACCGAAAGGCCAAATACTTTTTTTTGCACGTAAAAACAGTATCTACGCAATATTAATTGTTCGTTCCACCTAAACGATCGGCAAAAACTTCATCCAAGTTTAAAGCAAAGTTTGGCAAAATTGAACTTGTAACTTCATCTCCAAAAGTTAACAAATTAGTTGGCTGAAATTTTCCAACTTCGTCCAATATATATTTAAAGAATGTTTTTTCCTGCGGATGGATGATCCAATATTCCTTCACGCCAGCTTCCTCGTAAACCTCATACTTGTTTTTCAGTTCCTTTTTGTTATTTCCCGGAGAAAGGATTTCAACAACAATATCCGGCGCACCGATGCATCCTTTATCATCTATTTTTTTGAGATCACAAATCACACAAATATCAGGCTGTAAAACTGTGATGATCTCTTTGTCTTTCTTTGATTTTCGTATTAATCGGACATCAAAAGGTGCTGCGTAAATTGCGCAAGGTTTATTGTCTAAGTAAACAGACATTTTAACAAATACTTTTCCAAAAACCCGTTGATGGATTTCTGCCGGAGCAGGACTCATTGGAAAAATTTTTCCTTTAATCAATTCCAGCCGTTCATCAAAAGTCCATTTTAAATAATCTGCGTAGGTGTAGGTTTTGTTAAGGTCGAGGTCAGAAAATTGCATAATCCTTTGTCTTGCTTTCAAAAATACAAATTATATTTACTGTTTTTATGCCGATAAAAACAGCATTGGCAATAGCATTTGCACAAACCCGGCGTTCTGTTTAACTTCGCCTTAATGGATAATTTTGTTGTTTCAGCCCGTAAATATCGCCCGGTTACGTTTGAAAGTGTTGTTGGCCAGCGACATATCACCGGAACGCTGAAAAATGCGATTAAAAATAACCAACTTG
Source organism: uncultured Mucilaginibacter sp. (assembly GCA_964657505.1). Lineage (GTDB taxonomy): Bacteria > Bacteroidota > Bacteroidia > Sphingobacteriales > Sphingobacteriaceae > Mucilaginibacter_A. Next base: position 4,504 of record CAZZVO010000253.1, on the reverse strand, counting down.
CCCAAGCTTTTTTGTTTTGCGGACCGCGCGGCGTGGGCAAAACAACCTGCGCGCGTATCCTCGCCAAAACCATTAATTGCCAGAACTTGCAACCCGATACCGAAGCTTGCGGCGTTTGCGATTCCTGCCGCGCTTTCCAAAACGGTAATTCTTTTAACGTGCATGAATTGGATGCCGCTTCCAATAATTCGGTTGACGATATCCGGAGTTTGATCGAGCAAGTCCGCATCCCGCCACAAGCCGGCCGTTATAAAATTTATATTATTGATGAGGTGCACATGCTTTCGCAAGCAGCTTTTAACGCGTTTTTAAAAACGCTGGAAGAACCGCCGCCTTACGCTATTTTTATTTTAGCAACGACAGAAAAGCACAAAATCTTACCAACCATACTTTCGCGTTGCCAAATTTTTGATTTTAATCGGATTCAGGTTGACGACATGACGCGCCACCTGGAATTCATCGCCAAAAAAGAGCAGATTAATTACGAGGAAGACGGCTTGCATATCATCGCCCAAAAAGCGGATGGCGGTTTGCGCGATGCGTTGTCGATGTTTGACCAGATCGTAAGTTTTTCGGGCGGAAAAGAAATCACTTACAAACTCGTAATTGATAACCTCAACATTCTGGATTACGATTATTATTTCAGGTTGACGGATTTTATTTTAGCTGAAAATACACCGCAAAGTTTATTGATCCTGAATGAGATTTTGGCTAACGGATTCGATGGTTATCATTTCATTTCCGGCTTGTCTAACCATTTTCGGAATTTGTTGGTTGGAAAGGATACTTCAACCTTAAAATTGCTGGAAGTGAGCGAAGGAATCCGCAAAAAATACGAACAGCAGTCGCAACAAATTTCGGTTTCTTTCTTGGTTTCAGCTTTAAACCTGGCAAATCAGTGTGATTTAAATTACAAGCTCAGCAAAAACCAACGTTTGCAGGTTGAACTGGCACTGATTAAAATGTGCCACATCAATGCTGCTTTTAACCTGGTAAAAGAAGCATCGAATTTAAGCCGGCCAGAAGATTCGCTTAAAAAAAAAACTGATGTTGTAATTTCACCTCCGCCAGTTGCAGAAAAGGTTTTGTTTTCGGAAGTAAATCCTATAATTATCGAAACGCCCGTCGTTCTTCCGACAAAACCAATTGTTACGCCGGAAGTTCTCGCATCAAAACCAATTGAACCGCCAGTTGCTAAATTAGAAGAAGTAGCAGTTGTAAAAACAGTAGAAAAACCTGTAGAAAAATCAACAGTATTTACACCTAATTTAAATATTGCTTCAACTTCGGTCAAAATTCCTTCTTTAAAAGACTTGGCCAAAACCAGTTTGCAGGAAAAACAGGAAGACGACCCGTATTTAAAAGGAACAGATTTTGAGGATTTTGATTATGATACTTTTTTAAAATATTGGAAAGAATACGCAGCCAACGCAAAAGCAGCAGATAAAAGCATGACGCTGACTACTGTTTTTAGCAACCAAAAACCGGTAATGCTTCGGCCTTATATTTTTGATTTAGTTTTGGAGAATAAAAGCCAGGAAAATGTTTTCAGAGACGATAAGCCTAACATTATGAACTTTTTACGTTCGAAACTGAAAAATTTTAATATTGAAATACAAACCCGGATTGAAGAACAATCCGGGTCGAGAAAACCATATTCGCCGGTAGAAAAATTTCAGTTTATGGCTGCCAAAAACCCAGAACTGGCCGAGTTAAGGAAGCGTTTTAATTTGGAGATTGATTAAGCATTTTAAGCCCTCTCTTTTGGAGAGGTTTGGGTGAGGCTTCTTCAGGACTTAAAAAGGCTTATTTTAAAAACTGGTCGTCGTTATCGCCAGCATCTTTTGTTGGATAACCTTCGGCATCAATCCCTTTGTTGATATTTAAATCGTTTTTCGGATAACCTTCTTCATCCAAATCATCTCGATCGTCTTCCGGCGTACGAGCCAAAACTTCGTCAATTGGATCTAATTCGATGCTTTGTCCGCTGTCAACGTGCATTCCTAAATTATCTAAACTATCAACGTCAGATTCCAAAGTTTCATTTGGAATATACTCGTCAACGGCTTCCGGGTTCGCTTCATCATAAGTCGAATTAAAATCTTCTCCGTTCGGTGCTGCAGTGTTGTACGGATAATCGTGGTCGTAATCCGGGTCATCACTTTTCACATCGATCTCGTAACTGTTTTTATCGGCATTAAATAATAGGTTTTCTTGGTCAACCCTATCGCCTAAATCATCCTTTAATTTTTTGTCGCGGTTCTGGCTGTCGTCGTTCAAACCGGTGTTATTTGTATTGCTCATGGTGAAATTTGTTTACAGGAATAAAGAAAAAAAACGGCAATAAGTTTTAATTGCAACCTACGATGTGTATTTTCTATTAAAAATCAATTCGCCCATAATTCCAAATTTATATATTTGAAACGCTAACATACGTACCAAATTAAAAACCCTATAATGGCACAAAAAATTAAAGTGAACAACCCGGTTGTAGAACTGGATGGCGACGAGATGACCCGCATCATCTGGAAATTTATTAAAGACAAGCTGATCCTCTCCTATCTGGATCTGGATATTCAATATTACGATTTAGGGATTGAATACCGCGACGAAACCAACGATCAGGTTACGATTGATGCTGCAAATGCGATTAAAGCTTGCGGTGTGGGTATCAAATGTGCTACGATTACGCCCGATGAAGCTCGTGTAGAAGAATTTGGGTTGAAACAAATGTGGAAATCGCCAAACGGAACGATCCGGAATATTTTGGATGGAACTGTTTTCCGTGAACCAATTGTAATGAGCAATGTGCCGCGTTTGGTGCCAAACTGGACGGCTCCTATTTGCATCGGCCGTCATGCTTTTGGTGATCAATACCGTGCAACAGATTTTGTAACGAAAGGAAAAGGTAAATTAACCATTAAATTTACACCAGAAGACGGCGGCGAAGAGCAATCCTTCGAAGTTTATAATTTTAAAGGTGATGGCGTTGCGTTGGCGATGTACAACACAGACGAATCGATCAGAGGTTTTGCACACGCGTGTTTTAACCAGGCTTTGATGAAAGGATGGCCGCTGTATTTATCCACCAAAAACACCATCCTTAAAAAATATGATGGCCGTTTTAAAGATATTTTTGAAGAAATTTATCAACAAGATTATAAAGCCAAATACAAGGAAGCTGGAATTACTTACGAACATCGTTTAATTGACGATATGGTTGCTTCTGCCCTAAAGTGGAACGGTAACTTTGTTTGGGCGTGTAAAAATTATGACGGCGATGTTCAGTCTGATACCGTTGCGCAAGGTTTCGGTTCTTTAGGTTTGATGACTTCCACCTTGGTTACGCCAGATGGCAAAACCATGGAAGCCGAAGCCGCACACGGAACGGTAACACGCCATTACCGCGATTATCAAAATGGAAAACCAACTTCTACCAATCCAATAGCTTCTATTTTTGCCTGGACGCGTGGTTTAGAGTTCCGCGGAATTTTAGATGACAACCAGGAATTAATTGACTTCTGCAAAACATTAGAAGAAGTTTGCATCGAAACCGTAGAAAGCGGCAAAATGACTAAAGATTTAGCTGTTTGTATCCACGGGAACAAAGTTGAGCACGGGCGTGATTATCTATATACAGAAGAATTTTTGGAAGCGATTGATGAAAATTTGAAAGCTAAATTAGGTTAATTAACACTGATTTTTAGTAGATAAAAGAAGCACGCTCTGTAAAAGGAAAGCGTGCTTCTTTGTTAAAATACATTCTTATATTTGGTTATGACTTATTTAGAAGAAATTCAGTCAACATTAAAACAGTTAAAACCAGAACTGATGTCAAAATATGGCGTAAGTTCTCTCGGGCTTTTCGGTTCAATTGTGCGCGATGATTTTACCGATAAAAGCGATATCGATATTGTGGTAACTTTTAGTAAGCCAATAGGAATTGATTTTATCGATTTGGCAGATGAACTGGAGGAAAAGCTTAACCGGAAAGTAGATCTTGTATCCCGAAACGGTATTAAACCGAGGTACTTAGAAGTGATTGAACCAGAGATTTTGTATGTCTAAAAGGAACGATCAATTGCTTTTAATAGATATATTGCAAAGTGCACAAAAAATCCAGAGATATACTGCAAACGATACGTTTGATACTTTTATAGAAAATGAACAAAAAGTAGATGCAGTGCTTAGAAACTTTGAAATTATTGGTGAAGCGGCAAATCGATTGACAGAAAAATTTAAAGCCGATCATATTGATTTTGACTGGTATCGGATAGTTGGATTTCGAAATAGAATTGCCCACGAATATTTTGGTATCGATCTTACAACAGTTTGGCAAATTAGACAAACCTATCTACTTTTATTAATTAACAACCTTGAACAACTCATTCGAGAATGAATACACAACTACACCCATTAAAATTCAAAACCATCTTCAAAGACAAAATCTGGGGTGGCGAAAAAATAAAAACTGTTTTAAATAAAGATTTTACGCCGTTGCCAA
>CAZZVO010000252.1:0-5885 GCA_964657505.1 uncultured Mucilaginibacter sp. | reverse complement strand
GGATGCTGTTTTTATCGGCTAAATTTATTACTACTTCGCGCATTACACCTTCAATACAACCTTCGCTCAGAGCTGGTGTGTACAAAGTTTGGTTGTATTTGATAAAGATATTGGAACCGATGGCTTCACATAGAAAACCATTTTGGTTAAGGATAAAAGCATCGTCCAGTTTGTTCTGGTTTTTAAAAACACCTGCCAAAACATGATGAAGCGCATTGCAGGTTTTTAAATTTGATAAACTGTTGATCGGTTTCGGCACATCTTCAAAAACAGCTATCAGCAAGCCGCGCGTGTTTAAAGTGTAATGCTGATCGGCCAACGTTTCCCATTCTATTGTGTAACCCAGTTTGTTTCCGTCCGGCACAAGTTGTTTTCCCGCGTCGCGGAAAACCGTTAAATGCAGCATTCCGTTTTTCGACCTGTTTCTTAATGATAATTCCTGTGCTTTCTCCTGCAAAAAGTACAAATCCAACTCCGAATGATTATCTAATTTCAACGCTTTCATTCCAGCTTGCAAACGTTTTGCATGCAGATCGGCAAATTGAAGTTTGCCTTTAATCATCCGCATCACTTCGAAAACGCCATCGCCATAACGGAAACCGCGGTTGTTCAATTGCAGCAGCGGCTGGTTGGCCGGAACAATCTCGCCGTTATAATTATTAAAAGCTGAAGTCATGAAGGAATTCAAACGGAAAAATCTTTATTTTCATTGGTTCCGGAGGCAACATATTTCTGCCATTTCTCTAAAGCCAGCCTAAAATCTTCCGGCAAAGGAGCTTCAAAATGAACGTACTTTTTGGTTGAAGGATGAATAAAACCCAACGTTTGTGCGTGCAAAGCCTGCCTCGGCAGCAGTTCGAAACAATTCTCTACAAATTGCTTGTACTTGGTAAAAACTGTGCCTTTTAAAATTTTATCGCCGCCGTAAGTGGCATCGTTAAAAAGCGGATGGCCAATGTGTTTTAAATGTGCGCGGATTTGATGCGTCCGTCCGGTTTCCAACTGGCACTCAATCAGCGTAACGTAATTTAAACGCTGCAAAATTTTGTAATGCGTTACGGCCCATTTTCCTTTTTCTTCCTCATCGTAAATCGACATTACGCGGCGGTCTTTCAAACTTCTACCAATAAAACCAGTAATTGTTCCATCATTTTCCAGATCGCCCCAAACCAAAGCCAAATATTTCCTGGTGATGCTGTGGTCGAAAAACTGTCGCGCCAGCCAGGCCATTGCCCTTTCATTCTTACTAATCACCAGCAAACCCGAAGTATCTTTATCAATCCGGTGAACCAAACCCGGTCGGCCGCTATTGCCCGGCAATTCCGGCAACTGGTTAAAATGATACACCAAACCGTTTACCAGCGTGCCATCATAATTGTTGAAACCCGGATGAACAACCATTCCTGCCGGTTTATTAATGATGAGCAAATCATCATCTTCATAAACGATATTAAGCGGAATATTTTCAGGATAAACTTCAGTATCGCGCGGCGGATGCGGCAAAACCACCGAAATAACATCATGCGGTTTTACTTTATAACTGGCCTTGATAATCTTATCGTTCACCAGTACGTTACCCAAATCAATACCGTTTTGGATACGGTTGCGGGTAACATTTTCCATCCGATTCATCAGGAATTTATCGATGCGGAGCAAAGCCTGGCCTTTATCAACCACAATGCGCAAATGCTCATAAAGTTCCTGTTCTTCTTGCTCGTAAAGTTCTGTTTCCTGGTTCATCGGGCACAAAAGTAAAGGTTTTTTGATGAACCATTTTTTGCATCGAACGTAAAACCTTGCATGATTAAAATTTCAAAATTGCTCATTACGGGTTGCATGCTTCTTTTATGCAGCCAAATTCGTGCACAGGATTATATTTCGGCTTTGGTAAAATCAGGTCCGGCCGATGCCACAAAACTGGCCAATGCGTATCTCGAACCCTTGTTTAAAGGTTTTGGTTACGGCATCAACAGCGGCTGGAACAATACGGCCAAAACAAAAAATTTGCTTGGTTTTGATTTGCGTGTAAGTGCTTCGGCGGTTTTTATTCCTGCTGCAGATAAAACTTTCGACATCACTAAAATCGGCTTGTCCAATAACGTCCGCCCAACCGATGCCAGCAAAACCATTGCACCAACTATTGGCGGCGGCAATTCCTCCACCAAAATTTCTATTTATGATGATAGCAACCGGAAGTTAGAAACCTTAACGCTTCCGTCCGGCGTGCTTTCTGTAATTCCGGCGGCACAAATCCAATTGACTGCCGGTTTGGTTTATCACACCGAAGCTTCTTTGCGTTACATGCCAACCATCAATTTCGGCAGCAATGTTGGTTCAATTTCGATGATTGGTTTTGGGTTAAAGCACAACATTCTACAGGATTTTGTAGGAAAAACTGCAGATAAAATTATTCCGCTTGATGTAGCTTTGAGCCTTGGTTTTACCCAGTTGAAATATCATTTGCCAGTAAATGTACAACCAGATCAAGGCGCGCAACCGAAAGATAACCAGCAGAATACAGATTTTAGCAACCAGCGCGTAAACGGAACTTTCAACGGTTTTAATGCCGAAGTGATCGTATCGAAAAAGCTTTTATTTTTCACGCCTTTCGCTTCCGTTGGTTATTTAACTGCTAATACCAACGTGGGTTTGCTGGGCAATTTTCCTATTACAACGGGCATCAACAATATCATCCAGCAACAACCAACTTATACTACTTTTACCGATCCGGTTTCGATTAAAGAACGCAGCGTTTCCGGTGTTAAAGCAAGTTTAGGTTTCCAATTAAACCTTGCTTTTTTTCGGTTTTATGCAGCTTATACGGCTTCTCAATATCAATCTGTTAATGCCGGTATTGGTTTCGGTTTGTAAATTGATTTCCTTTACGGGATGGATTTTCCATTCAACAGTCCCGTTCAAAAAATTGAAGATGCTGTTTTTACCGATCAAAAAATCGAGCTTTACCTCAAGCGCGATGACCTAATCCATCCGTTAATTTCGGGTAACAAATGGCGTAAGCTGAAGTATTTGCTGGAAGATGCGAGGCTTCGACATAAAACACATTTAGTGACTTTTGGCGGTGCTTTTTCCAATCATTTACTCGCAACAGCTTCGGCCGGAGCCACTTTCGGTTTTAAAACAACCGGTTTTGTCCGCGGTGAAAAAGTGCAGAACGACACGCTTTTTATGTGTTCTCTTTTGGGGATGAATTTGATTTTTACCGATCGGGAAAGCTATCAACATAAACAAGAACTCTTCTCAACAAACTTTTTTAACGATCCCGAAGCTTATTTTATTGATGAAGGCGGCGCTTCTACCCTCGCCGCTTTGGGCTGCAGTGAGTTGGTTGATGAGCTGGAAGAAAAATACAATTACCTATTTTGTGCCTGCGGAACTGGGACTACAGCAGCAGGGATTTTAAATGGATTGACAAATCATAATTTATCAACCCAATTCCACGCTATCCCGGTTTTTAAAGATGCTTTTTGGATGAAGCATGAAATCGAAAAATACCTGCTAAAAGAAGCATCGTTCCAATTGCATACCAACTACGGTTTTGGCGGCTACGCAAAAACGACACCGGAACTGCTGACTTTTATCAAAAAATTCATCACTGCAACAGGAATTTTGATCGATTCTGTTTATACCGGGAAAATGCTTTTCGCCATTTACGACCTCGCCAAAAAAGATTATTTTATGCCAAATTCTAAAATATTGGCTATCCACACCGGCGGCACTTTTGGTTTACTGGGGATGAAAAACCTTTTTTAAAACGTTTAGTTGTAACGAACAATGCTTTTTATCTTGATAAAAGAAGCATCAAACAAAGTTACAATGCCGGAATTGTAATTGTAAACTTGCATTCATTTCAAAACAAAATCAAACCGTCATGGCTAAAGAAAACAACTTAAAAAGATTTACAGATGCACAAGCAGCAAGCTACGCAACTGCATTATCAGAAATTAAAAGCGGTAAAAAACGCAGTCATTGGATGTGGTACATTTTTCCGCAAATACAAGGTTTAGGTTTTAGCGAAACCTCCAAGTTTTATACGATAAAAGATTTAATTGAAGCAGACGAATATTTAAAACATCCAATTTTAGGTAGCAGGTTGATTGAGATTTGCAACGCGTTACTTGCACTCGAAAGTAATAATGCCAACCGCATACTTGGAAGTCCGGACGATATGAAATTACAATCTTCCATGACTTTATTTTCATCTTTGCCTGACGCAGAACCTGTTTTCCAATCAGTTTTAGAAAAGTTTTTTGGCGGAGAAAAAGACAATCAAACTTTAAGAATTATTAAGAAGTAAGAATAAAACCCAGCTTGAATTTGGTTACATGTAAGTGTAAATATAAAAAACCTGGATTAACTTCAATACTTCTTTTACAACCAAAGAATTCTGAATCTAGTGTCACTCAAACCAATCAGCACATTATGATCACTTATACAACGGCAAACTCAAAAAGTGACTTGGAAGGTATTTTAAGTTTGCAAAAGTTGAATTTGACCCGAAACTTAGATCCAACCGAAATACAAAGCCAGGGATTTGTAACAGTTGAACATACTTTTGATGTGTTAGCAAAACTTAATGATCACGAGAAACATATCATTGCTAAAGATGGTGATCAAGTAATCGGTTACGTGTTGGCTATGACCGAGCGTTCGAGGTTTGATATTCCAATTTTGCTTCCAATGTTTGATTTATTTGATACTATTTTGTATAAAAACAAAAAAATATCAGAATACAATTTTATCGTAGTTGGACAGGTTTGTGTTGATAAAGCATATCGTGGGCGCGGCATATTTGATAATTGTTATACGGCTTATAAGGAGTTTTATAAAGCTAAATTTGATTTTGCAATTACCGAAATTGCTACTACAAATTTGCGTTCAAAACGTGTACATCAAAGAATTGGTTTTGAAGAAATTTATTCTCACCTCGGATCACACCAAACAGAATGGAGCGTTGTACTTTGGGACTGGAAAAACGAAATTTGATCTTGTGTCGTTTTTCACATTTTGGTTTCTAAAAAAATTTAAAAACCATGCTTTTTTTGTCAACTCAAAACTAACAACCTCACTCCTGCTCTATAATCACTTTTAAAAAACCATCGCGGTAAGTTGATCGCTTTGAAGAAGATTCCTCCCTTCGGTCGGAATGACAACACGCCAGATTTACACCGATAAAAGAAGCATCAGAATAATCAATCTATGCCAAATTCCTTCCCGCATTTACAATTCCGTAAACCGTGCGGATCACTAACTTGTTGTACAAATGGATATCATCTTCACTCAAATCCTGATAATGCAATTGTTGCAAAGCGTAGTGCTGGATTACCACCAAAGGCATGATAATTTTTTCGCGCAGCGCGATGGATTGTCGTTCAACTGGTGCTTCTTCCATTAAAACTTGGGTGTCTGATAGCTTTAAAAGCAAAGAACAAGTGAGTTCAAATTCGTCTTTCAACATCGTCCAAAAAGCACCATATTCCGGGTCGTCGGCCAGTTTTGCGGTTACGTTGAAGTTGGATTTCGACATCGACATCATACAGTTATCAATAATGGTTTTGAAAAAGCTGGATTGCCGGTACAACACTTTTAAGTCTTCCCATTTGCCTTCCATTTCCATCTTTTTTAAGGCTGTTCCGACGCCGTAAAAACCAGGAATATTTTGTTTCAACTGGCTCCAGGCCGTTACAAAACTGATAGCGCGCAGATCTTCCAGCTTCAGTTCGGCACCAGAATTTCTTTTCATCGGGCGACTGCTGATGTTGATTTCAGACAATAACTTCAACGGACTCATGTGCTCCAGATACGGCAGGAACAACGGGTTTCCGCGCAGATCCATAAAATATCGGTAGCTTTCATCGGCCATATTT
>CAZZVO010000251.1:1365-5917 GCA_964657505.1 uncultured Mucilaginibacter sp. | reverse complement strand
ATCAATCAATATACAGTTTCTGCTTTATATTCTTCCAATAAATGGACCTCATTTTTGTTAAATTTTTTTTTAATAGGCTCAATAAAGTATATCATGAATTTGTTTTTTAACTCTTTATAACTGTTTTTTTTTAAAATATCAATCAAAGAAGGAAGGCTAATAAAGTTTATTGTTAATAAATCATTTTTTTTTAATGTAATAGTAGTCTTCTCATCGCAAAGAAATCTTGGTTTATTGCTTGACTTAGTGCAAGGGCAATCAATCTGATAAAAATGATAAACGCCCTCGGTATCCTTACTTAACATCCTATCGTTTATAGGTATTTTGTTAAGGTCAACTAAATAATATATGGTGTCTTTTTTACTAACAGACTGTGCATTTATATCTTTTAAAAGGCAACAAAAACATAATATTAAAAAAATAATTCTTATCGTTTTCATTTTAACTCTTTTATTTAATTACAATCATTTATGCAGGCAGTTTACCAGTAGTCGCGTTTTTTTGATTGTCAACAAATGTTTGTATATCCTGTTCACTTATGCCATATTGTGATTTCAAATTATCGTACATAGTGTAAGTTGCAATATGTTTCCAGTAAGAAGGATTGTAAAATGTATAATATATTGTGTTACTGAACTCTTTCCACAAACTATCTTCAGGTGATTGCACAACTTTAGTGTTTATGATAAATTTTGTCTGCGCAATTATATTGTTTGTAGACAAAAGTACAACGATTATTATGATTGATTTTTTAGCAAAAGTTCTCATATCTATTGATTGCATCTTGTACCCATAACTCCTTGTGTATATGCAAGTTCAGTTACATCAAATTTACCGCGCTTGGTTATATCACTATCAACTGCGTTTTTAAATGAACCTGTGGTTTCAAGTCCTCCACACGCTAAATTTATTGTATCATCAGAATGCGATGCTTTTAGCTATGGAAAGATTAATTATATGTTGTGCCACTATCCGGCACAGATGACATTACCCTATTTTTAAGGTATTTGTTATGCATTGGTTCAACAAAGTAACAAACGTATTTTTTATTAAATTCAACATAGTCGTATGTTTTAATTAAGTCTATTAAAAACGCAAGGGTGATAAATTTAACCTTGGCTAGTTCCTTTTTTTTAACACTTATCGCATTGTTTCTCTTTACAAAAAAAACAGGTTGCTTATTTAATATCGAACACCGACAGTTAATAGTATAAAGTTTAAAAACGCTTTCTGAGTCTACAGTGATCATCCTATCGTTTATAGGTATTTTGTTAAGGTCAACTAAATAATATATGGTGTCTTTTTTACTAACAGACTGTGCATTTATATCTTTTAAAAGGCAACAAAAACATAATATTAAAAAAATAATTCTTATCGTTTTCATTTTAACTCTTTTATCCTCGCTGTCTGAAGTCTCAGACTTCAGACATATATGTTCATAGTCTTAGAATATGAACAGCGAGGGCATGGGTGGATTTCAGTCAGAATTTGCATAATATATAGGATTTATAAGAAAACATTGTAGCATAGAAAATTTTCCTTCTTTTTCAAAATTTAACATGTTAATCAATGCTTTGTGTAAAAATGTATCAGGAATAACATTAGTGGGTAGATCATTTTTTTTTAACCCTTTTTTGGTTATCATCATAGTGCTGCATCTTACATCATTAAAAAAAAAGAATGGAAGTAAAAATAATTTTCCACTCGCTTGTTTTTTCTCGCCTTCAGTTAGTATCCATTGTCGGTTTGTAGCTAAAATATCCCTTAATATTGTATTTTTCATATGTAACGAATTGTCTGAAGATAATTCCAATGAATCGATTTTACCATTATTTATTTTAAACTTTAAAAAAACAACCGTGTTTACGCAGGAATCGTTTAAATTTCTATCAGGTTTAAAATTTGTTAAAATGTTGTATCGGATACGTTCGGCAATATTGTCTGCGATTTTTTGCTGCCCTAACGTAAATTTTGTAGTATTAATAATTATAAGTAAAATCAAAAATGGTTCAATAATTTTTTTCATTGAAATATTTATTGACAAATAGGCGTTCCTATATTGGTCACAACAGTGTATCAAAAATAACTGCCAAAAATTAGCGGAGTAATAATAACACACTCTAAATTAGAATATTTACCACCTGTTTCAAAATTTAACATGTTAGCCAATGCATTATACATTGTTCTGGTCGAACTTAAATTATTTAATAATGTATTCTTTCCCGTTGTTTCAAAGGTTAGTACTGAAGATGGGGTACATCCAGATTGGTAATTAAGTATGACAGGTAATAACAGCGTTTTTAAATCAACCTGTTGAATTTCTTCATTGTTTAATTTCAATTGTTTATTTGTTTCTACGACAGATTTTTGCAGTGCATCCTTAATTAATTTAGGAATACCTACAGAAAAATCAACAGAATCAATTTTTTGTTTATTTATTTTAAACTTCAAATAAATTATACTTTTGAGACATGAATCGCTTAGTGCACCATTATTTGGCTTATAATTTAGCTGAATAAAGTATCTAATCCGTTCAAGCAAATTAGAAGGTACGAGGTTTTGACCTTTTACATTTGTTGAGATTGAAATCAATAATATTAGATTACTAATATAAATAATTTTTTTCATGTTTTAAATGATTATGGTGCACATGGACTAGTTCCAACGGTGTTTTGCTTATATGAAATTCCCGTCTTTGTAATACCGCGCTGTCTGAAGTCTCAGACTTCAGATATATATGTTCATAGTCTTAGACTAGGAACAGCGAGGGGTTGATAAAAGCGGGAGTCGTTTCTAACCCTCCCCAAGCTAAATTTATCGCATCGGCGGGGCATACTCGCGCCAGCACGGGGTTTCAGAAATCAATTTCAAATCTTAATCTTTATTATGTCGTGAATCACGAATTGATTCATCGGTACCAATTGTGGTAAGCGTAACATCATAAAAAATGGTTTTTGGATTTGCTAACATTTGCTGAGTAAGACATTGATATGTTAGTTCGAATACTTGTTGAACATCCGGTGAATCTGATCTTACACAGTCATTTTTTAAGTTATAAAATGTTTGCGCAAATACGAATGTTTTATTTTGCATATTTAGCTTTATTGGAAATTTATAACCAAGCAAAGGCTTAAAACTTAACTTTAATGAATCAGAAACTTGATTAAGAAAATTATAAGCAATAACATACCCTTGTTTATTAGTGGTTAATTTTACCATCGCCAATTGCCAACCACATTGATTAATTACAGACTTTGGTGGTTTACAATGCCCAAGTAAATAATCTCTAAATAACTTATAATCATCTTCCTGAGCATAACATTTTGCTGATATCAGTGTAATTACCATTACCGATATGTATATCATTTTTCTCATGACTATTAAACTAAAAATGGTTCAATGGCATTTCGTCCCTTTTGTTCCATTAATATATTGTTGATTAGTTAAGTTATATGACGATAAAAAAGCGTCTTTTTCCGACGTAGTAAAAGCCATACTATCAGTTAATCCACCGTACGCTAATGCTTCTAAATCAGCAGGTACAATATTAGGATAAATAGCATGCAGAGCAGACTCAAACCAGGAAATATAATTATGTACCATTTCATCATGATCATCTATTTGCCCTGTGGCGTTAAAATAAGCGTGTAAAGCTTCATGTAATATTGTAGCAGTTATATATTCTTGACTGGCATTAGGTAAAGTAGTGGAATTTAATTTAATCTGGGCATTAATACTGCTAACATAATATCTACCGCGCTGTCTGAAGTCTCAGACTTCAGATATATATGTTCAAGTCTAAGACTATGAACAGCAGGGGGTAGTTTCTAAGCCGCCCCAGTCTAAATCTGAGTATTACCGATAACCTAAATTATAACCCTGATTTGCCCGTCAGGCGTGGATGCCTGACGGGGCGGGGGTAAGGATATTATCCTAAGCATTAATAATCAATTCTTATACCGCACTGTATTTATTATTTTCTTAAATATCGCCTGCGCTTTATCCTCATCTTCCTTTTTGTATTTAAGTAAGCAGCAAATCATTTTGCCGTTTTTAAAATCTGAAGTAAATATTAAATTTCTCTCTTGATCTACCTCGTCTTCAAATATGAAGAAGCGAATGTTGTTAACCGTGATAATTTTAGAATCAACTATCGTTCCTCCATATCGTTTATTAAAATCTTCGGTCATCCTTTTGTGCATTTCCAAAGTTAATTTATCGTCCGGCGGTATTTGCTGATCTCTTACGGTGATACCAACCTTGTCGATGTAGTAGGTATTGTTGTAATCATTAAGTATTTTTAAATGTTTAAAATTTTTTTGAACGAATGCCAGGGTCTGCTCTTTATTCATTTTGTTAGCTTCTTTTGGCAAAGCGATTTCGGCGACTTGGCTGGCAGGGTTTTGTTGTGCCATGCTATACAAGTTTGATAATACAGCAATGATTATGATATATAAAGTTTCCATGTATAAAAATCCTCACTAAGCTTTTAACTAAGTAAGGATATTATCCTAAGCATTAATAATCAATTCTTATACCGCACTGTATTTAT
>CAZZVO010000251.1:0-1265 GCA_964657505.1 uncultured Mucilaginibacter sp. | reverse complement strand
TATTTTCTTAAATACCGCCTGCGCTTTATCCTCATCTTCCTTTTTGTATTTAAGTGAACAGTAAACCATTTTGCCATTCTTAAAGTCGGAAGTAAATGCTAAATCTCTTTCATTGTTAAATTCAACTTCAAAAATTAGAAACCTAATATTGTTAAGAATAACTATTTTCGAATCTATAATATTACCACCATATCGACGGTCAAAAGCTTCGGTTTCTTGCTTATGTGATTCTAAAGTAATTTGTTGATCAGGTTGTAACTGTTGGTCTCTTATAGTAATACTTATATTTTCAATGTAATACGTATTATTGTAGTTGTTTAATATTTTTAAATGTTTAAAATGCTTATGAACAAAATCTAAGGTTTGTTCCTTGTTCATCTTGTTAGCCTCTTTAGGCAAAGTTATCTCTGCTACCTCACTTTGAGGGTTCTGCTGTGCCATTATTAAAAAGCTATTAAACAGACTAATTAAGATTAATGTAATTTTTTTCATTTTTATAAATTTATGGTTTAAGGGCAATTTGGTGTTTTAGGCACCACGTAACCGCTGCTGTTTTGTATTAACGGGCGATAGTTGTTTGAATTGGCAGGAGCTTTATATATAGTAATATATTGACCTAATAAATTATAAAGCGCGTAGTCACCGGGTGGTACCTGTCCTTGCCCGGATGTTGCAAATGCAGCATTATACGATTGTTTGTCAGCCTTCCATTTATTATATTCAGGCATAATATTGGCCCAGTCGGTTATCCGTATCTGGTAACTGGCGATGCTGTTTACAGCATTTACATAAGCGTTTGCCTTATAAAAAGCCTTCTGATCGTCTGGTGCCGAAGGCAACTCATTGCCATCCAGTAAATTATCTATCATTTTAAACACATCGTCGGGCGATGGTCCTTCTATATCAACATGTGCATGTGTTAGTCCTAACGTATAACCAACTATATCATCCCACGAAAAGGGCACATCAACCCTGTCTCTATCATTGTCGGTAGTTAAAGTTGCATTCATATAATCATTGGTATTGGACAAACTTCTTAAGTTAAGAGGAGCCCCATACTCATATTGACTGCTAAGTGAACTGGATAAGACCTGACTATTTAAACTTGCAACCGTAGCATTTTGTTGTGTAGCCAATACTTTGGCTTTTTGAGCGCAGGTGTCAATAAAAATCTTGGTGCTATCAACCTGTTTAACAGTGGTTTCCGGGGGTGGTGCACCACCTCCGCTATCATCATTATTAATATAATCTATTGTGGTATCGGT
>CAZZVO010000250.1:0-5924 GCA_964657505.1 uncultured Mucilaginibacter sp. | reverse complement strand
AATACGTTGTTTACCTGATTTGGATAATCCGAACGGCCGGTTGCCATAATCAAATCCTTGCGGGTTTGGGTAGCCAACTCGTAAGAAATCTCGGGTTCCGGGTTGGCCATTGCAAAGACAATCGGGTTTTCTGCCATGGTAAGTAGCATTTCCGGCGTAACTACGTTTCCCGCGGAAAGGCCGATAAAAACATCGGCGTTTTTCATGGCATCAGCCAATGTTTCTACATCTGTCCGGTCTGTGAAAAATTGTTTCCGGATGTCGTCCAAATCAGTGCGACCGTGGTGCAGCAAACCGTCTTTATCAAACATCACCAGGTTTTCTTTTTTTACACCGATGGCTAGGTACAATTTAGAACAAGAAATGGCCGCTGCCCCTGCGCCGTTGATTACTATTTTTATCGTATCAAGTTTTTTCCCTTGTATTTCAACTGCATTCATCAATGCAGCACCAGAAATAATGGCCGTTCCATGCTGGTCGTCGTGCATTACCGGAATTTTCATTACCTCTTTTAAACGCCGTTCTATTTCAAAACACATGGGCGCGGCAATATCTTCCAGGTTGATGCCACCAAAAGTAGGTTCGAGTGCTTTTACAATTTGTACAAATTCATCAGCGTCATGCGAGTTCAATTCCAGGTCGAAAACATCTATATCCGCAAAAATCTTGAACAGCAAACCTTTGCCTTCCATCACCGGTTTTCCTGCTGCCGGACCGATATCACCTAAACCTAAAACCGCAGTACCATTGCTGATTACGGCTACTAAATTGCCTTTTGCAGTGTATTTATAAACATCATCCGGGTTTTCTGCAATACGTAAACAAGGCTCTGCAACACCTGGCGAATAGGCCAAAGAGAGGTCGCGCTGAGATTGCGTAGGCTTGGTTGGCAAAACCTGGATTTTCCCCGGCCTGCCAGACGAGTGATAATCCAGGGCATCCTGTTTGCGGTTGTTTACCTTGCTTCTTTTACTCATCAAATTTTAGGTTTATAAATTTTATTATGAAAAAAGTCCCGGTAAAAGAAGTACCGGGACCTGGGCAATGTTACGCACAAAATTTCAGCTACGGTTAATTTTGAGCACCATACCAGTATGTAAATGGTTACTTCTTAACGTATTTAAATTTTTGATGCTTTGTACCGTAGCACCTTCGTACTTATCGGCAATCAGGTTCAGCGTGTCGCCTCTTTTAACCCGGTAAGTATAATAGCTTTTTAAAGGTTTTTTTTCGGGAGAAGCAGTTGCTGCTTCCGATACTGTTTTTACCACTAGTTTTCTGCCAGGCAAAACCTCGCGATTATGTAAGTGGTTCCAAACTTTTAAATCCTGGACTTCAACACCGTAATGATCTGCAATCACCGATAAACTTTCTCCTCTTTTAACGCGGTGGTAACGTGTTGCTACTAGTTCATTAGTAGATTGATGATCTGCAGCAAACGTTGCCGTCGGTGCATCTTCCTCCGAATCATTCAGCGCAGCATAAACATTCCCAAAATCAGCATAAGCGGTTGTCGGGATGATGAGGCGTTTCGGTTTAGCAACCGTACCGTTAACAATACGTTTTTTATAAGATGGGTTGAGGATGGCCATTTCTGAAAGCTCAACATCTAAAGCTTTAGACAAATCACCAAGCGTAACAAACTTATTGACCAACACCGTATCCGTTTTGGTAGAGAAATTACACTCTTCCGGAACGATCTGATGCTTTTTGTAATAATTCATTACATAACTAATCGCAATAAATGCCGGAACATAACCGCGCGTTTCTGCAGGTAAGTAATTTCTGATCGACCAAAAATCATTTCCACCGGATCGCTGCATTGCCCTCATTACGTTTCCTTTGCCGCAATTATAGGAGGCAATGGCCAGCAACCAATCTCCAAAATCATTATAAGCATCTTTTAAATACCTGGCAGTTGCGTAACTTGCCTGGATTGGATCTTTACGTTCATCAACATAGTTATCCATTTTTAAACCGTAAAGCCTGGCAGTTGCAAACATAAATTGCCACGGACCGGTTGCCCCAACTCTTGAAACTGCGTTTGGATCCAAAGCAGATTCTACTACAGATAGAAATTTCAATTCCTCTGGCATTCCGGCATCGCGGAATGCTTTTTCGTAAATCGGGAAGTAATATTTAGCCAAGCCAATAATTTTGGCCATCGAAGCTTTTCTTTTGGGTGCCGTATAAATATCGATATAACTTTGAACGTATTCGTTATAAGCTAGCGGGATTTGTTTTTGAATAGAATCCAACCGAAATTTGTACACCATGTTCTGATAAGAGGTCAGTAAAAACTCGTCAACCACAGGTACCGGCACTAAAGTATCCGATCTTAATATATTTGGAGTGGTTTTTGTTGCTTTAGTGGGAGAAGGAAAATTTACAACTTGTTTTCCTTTTAAAGTTGATAAAGTATCAGGTCTGTTGTTTTGGGCATTTACACAGTTACAAACAAACAGGCACAGTAGAAGTAGAAAATATTTCTTCATATTAAAAAGCTGTTCTTGCAAAAGTGCAAAACTTAAGCAAGATTTAAAAAATAAGCCGAAAAACTCAATAACTCACTTTCCGAAAAAGCCGGTGCGAGCAATTGCAATCCTAACGGCAAACCTTGAGCATTGTTGCCTACTGGTAGTGAAATTGCCGGAATTCCTGCCAATGCTGCTTGTACCGTAAAAATATCTTCCAGGTACATAATAATTGGGTCTTTCACAATTTCACCAATGTTAAAAGCAGCCGTTGGCGTTGTAGGTAGCAGGATGAAATCGTACTTGTTCAAAATTTCATTAGTTTTATCTTTAATTAGCCTTCGAACCTTTTGTGCTTTTGCGTAATAAGCATCATAATAGCCGGAACTAAGCACAAAAGTCCCGAGCATAATCCTTCGTTTTACTTCTTCCCCAAAACCTTCAGTTCGAGTTTTGGTATAAGTGGTTTCTGCATCGGTTGCATTTGCACTTCGGTATCCATAATGAACACCATCATATCTGGAGAGGTTAGATGATGCTTCTGCAGCAGTTAATATGTAATAAGTTGGGACTACATAATCTAAGTAAGCAAACGATACAGGTTCTACCACATGCCCGTCTGCCTGCAAAGCTTTAATTTTGGTTTGCATCAGGTCTTTAATTTCCTGGTCAACGCCTTCGCTTTCCAACACTTCTTTAATATAAGCGATGCTTTTTTTACCGGTGTTTTTTTGGGAAGCTGAATATTGCGGAACCGGGTTTAAAGCAGAAGTACTGTCGTAATCATCATTTCCTGCGATAATTTCTAAAAGTAAAGCTGCATCTTCTATTGATCTGGTGATTGGCCCAACCTGATCAAAAGAGGAAGCGTAAGCAATAATGCCGTGCCTGGATACGCGACCATAAGTAGGTTTTAAACCGATAACGCCGCAAAAAGAAGCCGGTTGTCGAACCGAGCCGCCGGTATCTGTGCCCAAAGCAGCCAGACAAAGATCCGCCTGAACAGCAACAGCCGAACCGCCCGATGAACCGCCGGCTACTCTTTTTACATCCTTAAAGTTTTTAACCGGACCGTAATACGAAGTTTCGTTGGAACCGCCCATTGCAAACTCATCGCAATTGCATCGGCCTATAATAATTACATCTTCGGCTAACAAACGTTCTAAAACGGTAGCCGAAAATACAGAAACAAAACCTTCTAATATTTTGGAAGATGCCGTTACCTTGTGCCCTTTATAACAAATGTTGTCTTTAATGCAGATAACCATACCAGCCAGACGGCCGGCAGTTTTTGATCGCAGTTTTTGGTCGATAAAAGAAGCATTGCGTAAAGCATCTTCAGCAAAAACTTCGTTAAAAGCGTTTAAGTATTGATGTTGGTTTATCCTGTCCAGATAATATTCCACAATAGCGACAACCGAGGTTTGGCCGTTGCTTAAATCTTCCTGAACTTCTCTAAAAGAAGAATAAAATTTCATAAGCTGCCAATATAAAAAAACTTACTGTAACTAACCCGAAGATTATTTACAGTAAGTTATACATCGCTTTCGCTTATGTTAAATCTGTTATAAGTTTAAAAGAAAAGACCTATAAAACGGTTTTCTCGTCCCTGTGTTCTGCAGTAGTTGTAGTTGCAGAAGGATTGGTAGTTGGTGTGGTAGAAGTTGGTTCGTTAGAAGCATCTTTAAACTCCTTTACACCTTTTCCTAAACCTTTCATTAATTCAGGGATTTTTTTTCCGCCAAACAATAACAAAACTACTGCTAATATTAAAATGATTTCTGGTGCACCTAATCCGCCCATGATATTTATGATTTAATGGTTTATAATTTTTAACTATTTTATTTCGGTAGAAGTTGTATGCGGATGATTTTCGGAAGGATAAGTTT
The DNA here is from genome assembly GCA_964657505.1 of uncultured Mucilaginibacter sp. Lineage (GTDB taxonomy): Bacteria > Bacteroidota > Bacteroidia > Sphingobacteriales > Sphingobacteriaceae > Mucilaginibacter_A. The sequence goes on along the minus strand of CAZZVO010000250.1, from coordinate 1,561 downwards.
GATGCGGCGTAATTTCAGGCTGATCAAGCTGACTAACATCCGGAACCGATGCAGAAGTTGTATTAACTGCTGGCTCATGGTTAATTTTAACTTCATCAAAATTATTAATCTGGTTATGGATTTCCCGTTTCACACCATCCGAAGCCTCTTTAAATTCGCGGATACCTTTTCCTAAGCCACGCGCCAGTTCCGGCAATTTATTACCTCCAAAAAGAAGTAAAGCCACACCGAGAATCAAAATCAATTCCGGCGTTCCGATATTTAAAAACAAATACACTGAATTTAACATAACTTTTATTTTTAATGAACAAATATAAACAATAATTACTACAACAACTCAGCCTCTAATTTTCTGCAATCCAGCCTTGCGGGTTTTGCGGCGTAAACCCTTTCCACAACTCGAAATGTACTTGAGTGTCGCCAGTTTCAGAATCAACACCAGCTATGCCAATTGTTTGCTTTAAACTAACTTTCTGGCCTTTTGCCACACTTGCGGATTTCAAATTCATATAAGCTGTAAAATATTCTCCGTGCCTAATCACCACTAAATAAGAACCATCCACGTTTTCTACCTTACTTACTTCTCCGCCAAAAACAGACCTTACCGACGCACCTGCATTTGTTTTAATATCAACGCCCGTATTATCTGTTTTGATACCTTGTATTAACGTCATCCCAAAACGTCCAATAACCGCGCCATTTGCAACCGGCCATGGCAACCTTCCACGGTTGCCTAAAAAATCATTCGATAGTTTTGCTGCTTCCGGCGTTGCAGACAATACATCTGTTCCCTTTAAAACTGGTTTTGCAACGGCTGCCGGCCTGTTTTCTACCTTGGCTTTGGCTGCTGCTATCCGTGCCTCTTCTGCTGCTTTCCGTCTGTCTTCTTCAATTTCCCTGCGGATTGCTGTCGAAATTGATCTTTTAATCTGGCCAAGCAATTTATTTTGCTGCGCCATTTCTTTTTTGGTCCGCTTTTCTTCTTTGCTTAGGTTATTAACTACTTGTGCCTGGTTATCTTTTTCCTTAGCTAATTTTTCTTTTTCCTTTTCCTGATCAATTAAAATAGTGTTCTTTTCCTTTTTATTATGATCAAGTTCGACAATTTTTATATGCAAATCTTTTTGTGTGCCTTCGATATAACCAGCTTGTCTTCTGCGATAATCTCCAAATTGCTGCATGTATTTTAGCCTTTTATAAGCCTGGTTAAAATCATTTGCAGCAAAAACGAACATCAGTTTATTGTACGAACTTTTGTTTCGAAAAGCAAAAAGAACCATCGCAGCATACTCTTTTTTAAGCTGATCTAACTGCGATTGTAAACTACGTACGTTATTACTGTTATCGGAGATTTGATGATCCAGCAATCTTATTTCAGAATTGGCCGTTTTAATTTTTTCCTCCCGCAAATCAATCTGCGCTTTTAACAGACTAAGCTGTTTTAATGATGTTTTTTTATCCCGCGATATTTTGGTGAATTCATCATTTAACTGTTCAAGCTCATTGGTAATTTTATCGCGGCGGCGTTTTAATTCTATACTGCTTTGCGCGAACGACCGTA
>CAZZVO010000249.1:0-5958 GCA_964657505.1 uncultured Mucilaginibacter sp. | reverse complement strand
AGATTAAAGAAGGCGAAAAGAAAGTTCAAGGCAAAAACATCAAAATGTTTATTCAATTTGATAATCCGGGTGAAGTAATTTCCAAAGTTGGGATTTCATCCGTCAATGCAGAAGGTGCGTTGAAAAACTTAGATGCCGAAGTGCCCGATTTCGACTTTAAAAAAGTAATGAAACAAGCAAAAGATACCTGGCAAAAAGAGCTTGCAAAAATCCAGGTAGAAGGCGGCGCGCCGGTTTTACCGCCTGTACAACAACAAAATATGGGTTACGGTTATGGCGGAGGTTTCGGTGGAAGGCCACAACCAAGAACCAAAACGGTGGATTACGCACGTATCAAACAAACGATTTTCTACACGGCTTTGTACCATTGCATGATCGCGCCAAACATTTATAATGATGTAGACGGCCAATACCGCGGTCTGGATCAGCAGATACACAAAGCAGAAGGTTTTAATTATTACACCGTTTTTTCTTTGTGGGATACTTATCGCGCGGAACATCCTCTGCTTCTTTTAATCGATAAAAAACGCACGCTGGATTTTATCAAAAGCTTTATGGCGATGAACGAGCAAGGTGGTTTGTTGCCAATCTGGCCACTGGCTTCGAGCGAAACTTTTTGTATGATCGGCAATCATTCCATCCCGGTTATTGTGGATGCTTATGCCAAAGGTTTACGCGGATTTGATGCTGAAAAAGCTTTTAAAATGATGAAAGATGCGGTCAGCAGAAATCAATTCGGCTTGGATTCGTACCGAAAAAATGGTTTGGTTTTGGCGGAAGATGAGAACGAATCGGTATCCAAAACATTAGAATATGCTTACGACGATTGGTGTATCGCCCAAATGGCAAAAATGTTAAAACACGATCAGGATTATGTTGAATACATCCAACGCGCACAAAACTGGAAAAACGTTTACAACAACCAAAGCGGTTTCGTGCAAACGCGTACCAACGGAACTTGGCTTGCTCCTTTTAAACCTTCCGACGTGGATAATAATTTCACCGAAGGAAATGCTTACCAGTTTTCGTTTTTTATGCCGCAGGATGTAAACGGTTTAACGGCAATGCTGGGCGGAAAAGAAAACTTAGAAAATAAACTGGATGCTCTGTTCTCCGCAAATTCGGATATGACCGGGAAAAGTTTGCCGGATATTACCGGAACAATTGGTCAGTATGTGCATGGAAACGAGCCGAGCCATCACATTGCTTATTTGTACAACTTTACCGACGACCCATACAAAACGCAATATTACCTTAACAAAATTATGAACACTTTATACAAAGCTGCGCCTGATGGTTTGGCTGGAAATGAGGATTGCGGACAAATGAGTGCCTGGTATGTGATAAATGCTTTGGGTTTGTACAATATTGCACCTGGTCAGAATAACTTCCAAATTGGTTTGCCAATTTTTGATAAAGCAACAATCAACTTGGAAAACGGGAAGAAGTTCATCATTACTTCTTCCGGAAATGCAACCAACAGTTTTTATTTACAAGGCATGCAATTGAACGGCAAGCCTTATAACAAGCTGTTTTTAACGTATGAAAATTTGACCGATGGCGGAAACTGGGATGTTTTTATCGGAAGATTGCCCAACAAATTGTACATGGCGGATTTGGAAAAACCGGTTTCTGCTATAACTGATCATTTGATTACGGTAAACCCATATCTTATCGCACCATCCAAAACCTTTACCAAACCGATTACCGTTTCGGCAGCTTCGGCACAAGACAGCGTGAAAATTTATTATACGTTGGATGGCAGCACGCCAACTTTGCAATCGAAAGAATATGTTAGCCCGATCAATATCAGCAATACCACAACGATCAAAATTATTGCCGCTAAAAACAGTATGGCCAGCAAAGTGGTAAGTGGCACATTTAGTAAAATTGCAGCAGAAGTCAAAGCTGTTGTGCCCGCGAAAACCGCTACATCTAACACATCTGCTAATTAATCGTACAAATATTGAAACTGGAAATGCAAATACAAGTAATTGGCATAATTGCTTACGTTTGTACACCTCGAAAACGCCCTTTAGATCTATGTTTCTACGTATAAAAAATCCGGTTTTACGATACTTCGTTTATCTGGTATATTTTGTTGTCATTCTTTTTTGCGCTGTTGAGCTAAACTTTTTATGGCTGTTCGGTCACTCGCCAAATACGGCAGACATTAAAAACCCAACGCTGTCCATTGCTTCTGATGTTTATACTGCGGATGGCAAACTGATTGGCCGTTATTACAAGGAAAACCGCTCGCCTGTAGAATTTCAAAAAATTTCGCCCAACTTAATTCATGCTTTGGTTGCCACAGAAGATACCCGCTTTTACAAACATCACGGCGTGGATTTTTATGGTTTGTTCAGCAGTATGGTTTCTACTGCGACGGGCGATCGGCGTGGTGCCAGTACAATCACACAGCAATTAGCCAAAAACCTGTTTCAAACCCGAAAAAAGAAATACCAGGGACCGATTTCGCATGTGCCGGTTTTGCGCACTATCGCTTATAAATTTAAAGAATGGTTAACGGCATTTAAAATTGAGCGAGCTTACAGCAAGAACGAAATCCTGACTTTGTACTTCAACACCGTTCCTTTCGGCAACAATTCTTTCGGCATAAAAACAGCATCGCTTAAATACTTTAATAAAAATCCAGATCAGGTTAATCCTGCCGAAGCTGCTACTTTAATCGGTATGCTAAAAGCAACTTCAACTTATAATCCCATCAAAAATCCGGAAAAATCTAAAGAACGGCGCAATGTGGTTCTTTCGCAGATGGAAAAATATGGTTACATCACTAAAGCAGATTTTAATAATTACAGCAGCATTCCGGTTGTTTTAGATTTGAGTTATGTGGAAAATGAATCGCAGGGAGATTCTTACATCCGCGCAGCAGTGGATAAATGGCTGGAAAAATGGTGCGATGACAACGACTACGATTTATATGCAGACGGTTTAAAAATTTACACCACTATCGATTCCCGACTTCAAGGATTTGCAGAAGAAGCTGTGGCCGAAAAAATGAAGTCTTTGCAAAAACGTTTTGAAGGTGTTTGGGGAAAAGAAAATCCGTGGCGCACGTTAGACGGAAAAGAGATTGTAGATTTTCCGCAGAAAGCAGCGCAGCGTTTACCAATTTATAGTTTGCTGGAAAAGAAGTTTAAGAACAACCGGGATTCTGTTGATGCTTATTTTAACCGCAAAAAAAGGATGAGCGTTTTTACCTGGAAAGGCAACCAGGATACTACTTTTTCTACCTTCGATTCTATCAAGTATTACGCACGTTTGCTGAATACCGGGATGATGACGATTGAGCCATCCACCGGAAAAATTAAAGTTTGGGTTGGCGGCATCGATCACCAATATTTTAAATACGACCATGTAAACCAGGCTAAACGCCAGGCAGGTTCTACCTTTAAACCGTTTGCTTATTGCGCTGCGCTGGATAACGGAATGACGCCTTGCGATAAGTTTACTGATAAACCGGTTTCCATTAAATATACTAACAATGAAGGTAAACCAGACGTTTGGGAACCTAAAAACGCCAGTTTTAGTTTCTCTTACCAGGAGATGAGTTTGCGCTTAGCGATGGGCAGGTCGGTTAACTCAGTTACAGCGCAGGTAACAGAAAAAGTGGGTTGGGACAAAGTGGTGGAGTACGCGCACAAATGTGGAATTGACAGTCATTTGGAATCGGTTCCTTCCGTTTCTTTAGGTTCTAACGATGTTTCCGTTTACGAAATGGTGCGCGCTTACAGTACTTTTTTAAATAAAGGGAACCGCATCGATCCCATTCTGGTTGAGAAAATTACTGATAATAATGGCAATGTTATAGCTGAATTCAAGCCAAAAACAACTTCGGTTTTAAGTGAAGAAACAGCCTGGCTGATGTTGTACATGTTCCGCGGCGGTATGGAAGAACCAGGCGGAACTTCGCAAGCTTTGTGGGAATACAACGATTTGTGGAAAAACAATAACAACCAGATTGGCGGCAAAACGGGCACGTCTTCCGGTTATGCAGATGGCTGGTATATGGGCATCACCAAAGATCTGGTTACCGGAATTTGGGTTGGTGCCGATGAAAGAAGTGTCCATTTCAAAACTTCTCAAACTGGCGAAGGTTCGCGTACTGCATTGCCCATTTTTGGTGCATTTATGGAAAAGGTTTACGATGATCCGAAATCAGGTTATAAGCCCGGCCCTTTCCCAAAACCTTGGAGCAAGATCACGAAAGAATATAATTGCCCAACACCAAGAATTAAAGCGGATACCACAAAAACGGACAGCACAGCAGCACCGGTAGACACCACTTCGGTAACTATGCCCGAAACAGAACCACAATAATATTTTTAATTATTTGAACTTATGGTTTAATAAATCGTCTAAACCCTCGTTATCTTTTCAAGACGAAAAATAGTATCATAAACGAAGCATCCCATAAAATCAACTATGGAAAAAAACAAACCTTTTGGTTACTCTTTTAAAAAAGCACTTTGTATCGTTTCCTGCATTTTAAGCATACTGTTTTTATCGTATGAAAACTCGCAAGCGCAGTATTTCGGACAAAATAAGGTGCGCTACAAAAACCTCAAATTCAAGGTTTACAAAACGCCGCATTTTGAAATTTACTATTACCTCAAAAACGACAGCGTAATTAAACGTTTTGCCCAAGAAACCGAACTTTGGTATACCATCCACCAACAGGTTTTTCAAGATACTTTCAGAAAAGCAAACCCGATTATTTTATATGCCGATCATCCTGATTTTGAACAAACTACGGCAATACAAGGCGAAATTGGTGTAGGCACGGGCGGCGTTACAGAAGGTTTAAAAAACCGCGTGGTGATGCCTTTAATGGAAACCAACCAAACCACAAGGCACGTAATCGGACACGAATTGGTTCACGCCTTTCAGTATCATGCTTTGCTGGGCGATAACCCGGGAAATGGTAACGGAAATATTGGGAATCTCGGCAACTTGCCTTTGTGGATGATCGAAGGAATGGCCGAATACCTTTCTTTGGGCAAAAAAGATGCTTACACGGCCATGTGGATGCGTGATGCTTACCTTAACAAAGATATTCCGAGCCTTAAAGATTTAACAACCAGCAGCAAATACTTCCCTTACCGTTACGGCGAGGCTTTCTGGTCGTTTGTAGGTTCTACTTATAGCGATAGTGTGATTGTGCCTTTTTTCAGAAATACCGCCCGTTTTGGTTTGGATTACGGCATCCGCAGAACGTTTGGTTATGATGAAAAAACCTTGTCAAGCTTGTGGAAAAACTCCATCGAAGCCACTTACAAACCGTATTTAAAAGACACCTTGCAAGTTCCGGTTGGTTTGCGGGTTATCGACGATAAAAACAGTGGTAAAATGAACGTTGCGCCAGCCATCAGTCCGGACGGGAAATACATTGCTTTTTTATCAGAAAAAAACCTGTTCACCATTGATCTTTTTTTGGCTGATGCAAAGACCGGCCGCATCTTGCAAAAACTGACCAGCAAAGTTTCCAACACACATATTGATGAATTTAACTTTATTGAATCTGCCGGTGCCTGGTCGCCAGACGGGAAACGTTTTGCTTTCAGTGTTTTTAATGAAGGCCGGAACAAGCTTTTGATTGTCGACGTAAAAAGTGGCCGAAGTTTGCAGGAAGTTTCGATGGGCAAAGCCAAGCAGTTCAGCAATTTAACCTGGTCGCCAAACGGAAACTATATTGCTTTTAACGCTTTGGCAGATGGGCAAAGCGATTTGTATTTGTACAACATCCCAACAAAAAAAGTAAGCCAGCTCACAAACGATAAATACACCGATTACCAACCCAGCTTTTCGCATGACGGCAAAAAAATTGTATTCACCAGCGATCGCAGCACTTACGATCAATCTTTAGGGCAAACCATTCCGTTTAACCTGGCCGTTTATGATTTGACTACCAAAGCAACTACAGATATTCCAGTT
>CAZZVO010000248.1:0-5958 GCA_964657505.1 uncultured Mucilaginibacter sp. | reverse complement strand
ATTGTGACTTTACCAGGAAGTGCCAGCGGCGCGCGCGAAAGTTTACAAGCTATTTTACCGGCTGTTTTTCATGCACGAAAAATGATTTTAGGCGGCGGGCATTAATTGATGTGTTCTATCCGTTTAATTTTTACAGCGAGCAAATCTTTATGCTACCAAAAATTATAAATTAGCATAGTATTTAAACAACTTAGTTAAATGATAAGAAAGCGATTGGTTGCATCGGCCAAACCGTTAAACCAGGAATTCCATTTGAATATTAAGCGTAAGACAGCACGTGGAGTATTTTCCATGGCTTATTTTGAAGACCACGGGCATCAAATAGCTTATTTGCCTGCGCTTAATCTTACAGGATACGGAAGTGACAAAACAGAGGCTACTCAAATGCTTGATGAAGTGGTAGATGATTATTTAGACGGTTTGTTTTCTCTGCCTGAACCACTTATTGTTTCCGAATTACAGAGCCTGGGATGGAAAAGAAATCCAATTTTCAACAAAGATTTTACAACAGAAGCCCACATTGATACAGAAGGAATTCTGAGAAACTTTAACCTTCCCGCAGAAACGACTATTGAGCAACAACTAATGTCGGTATAAATGGGCAACGACCGTCCGATAAGGGTTTCCTGCTGGGTTAAATTCTTAGAGAGTAAAGGCTGTAAACCTAAAAGTATTAATGCTTCACATCATAAATGGAAATGTCCCGATTGCTTTCAGTCAATTATATTTTGGGGCGATAAAAAAGAAATCCCTTTCGCGTATATTAAAACTAATTTGTCAACCATGAAAGTTGACAAGCAGGATTTCTTTAAATGGATAGCCGAAAATTGTTAAGACTTCATGTTGACTTACAAAGAAGCCCAAAAATTAATAGCCAGTTTAGCCAAATCCTTCGGACAAGAAACACTTGTCTTAGATGAAGCCAATAACCGCGTTTTATCAGAACCAGTTTTAGCCGACCGCGATTATCCGCCCTTCAACCGCGCCACAATGGATGGTTACGCCATCAACTTTAAAGATTGGGAGCAAGGCATCAGAAATTATGCGGTAAAAGAAGTAGTTTTTGCAGGGCAGCGTTACCAGCAGGAAATTAAAACCGGCGAATGTTATAAAATTATGACTGGTGCTTCCGTTCCGCCAAACGTTAATGTGGTTATCCAGCGGGAAAAAGCGGTTGAAGAAAACGGACAAGTTTCTTTTCAAATTGAAAACCTCAAACCTGATCAAAACATCGCAAAAAAGGGAGAAGATATTCAGGCCGATACTTGCATCATCGATCAATATACAACCTGTTCTACAGCCGTAATTGCACTGCTGGCGTCGGTTGGAAAAGCGGAAGTTGCGGTAGAAAAATTACCAAAAGTTGCCTTATTTACCACGGGTGATGAAGTTGTAGAACCTGACCAGCCGGTTTCTGATATCCAAATCCGAAATAGTAACCAGTATTTATTGAAAAGTTTGCTAAAGGAATGGCAGATCAAACCTTCCGTTTATAAACACATTCCAGACGATAAAGAAGCATTGAAACAGGAAATTGGTGCAGCTTTAAAATCAGATATTATTATTTTATGCGGAGGAGTTTCTGCCGGCGATGCGGATTACGTTCCTGAAATCCTGGAAAGTTTAGGCGTGAAGAAGCTGTTCCACAAAGTAAAAATCAAACCTGGCAAACCAATTTGGTGCGGGGAATTGCCTTCCGGCGGACTGGTTTTTGCTTTGCCGGGCAACCCGTTTTCCTGTCATGTTACGTTCAAATTATTTATCGAACATTATTTGAAAGCTTGTTTTGGTTTGAAGGAAAAAGACTGGCCAATACTTCTTTTATCGACACAAAAACCGAAGAAGATTGAGTTTGACGAATTTTTCCCCGCAACTGCAAATCAAACACTTACACCAATTTTGTTCAACAGTTCCGGTGATATAAAAGCTGCTTTAACTGCCAATGCCATCGCCATTCATCCTGCTGAAAAGGGTGATTTACAAGCTGGGGATCCAATTGCTTTTCTTCCAATTTAACACAACATTTCGTTGTATATTTGTTAACATAACACAATTAAGAAAAGAAGTTTCGATGTTTTTGGTGATGCTTCTTTTATCGGGTAAAAAATTAGGATGAATTTGTTGAGCGATCCATACGGAAGAAAGTTTAAAACATTGCGGGTTAGCTTGTTAAACACTTGCAACTTGAACTGTTTTTATTGCACCATGGGTTCGGAAGAAGAAATCAACTTTGATCATCGTCCGCAAAAACCGGCCGCTTTCTTTTCACAACTCATTTCCCGTTTGCACGAAAACCTGGATTTGGAAACCATCCGTTTAACTGGCGGCGAACCTTTGCTGTATCGTGAATTGCCCGAATTAATCCGTAATTTAAAACTGATCGGTATCCCAAAAATCAGCATGACCAGCAATGGTTATCTGCTGGCACGCCAGGCTGCTGCTTTAAAAGCCGCTGGTTTACAATCAATTAACATCTCTTTGGATGCGATGGACGAGGCTACATTTTATAAAATGGCAAAACGTAAACATCTGGACCGCGTTTTAAACGGCATCGAGACCGCTTTAAATGTTGGCATCGAAGTAAAGTTAAATGCCGTGATTATGAAGGGAATGAACGAAGAGCAAATCATTCCGTTGGTTGATTACGCTTTCAGTAGAAATATCCCAATTCGTTTTCTGGAGCTTATGTCAATGGGCCATTTGCACCACGAATCTGATAAATATCTGTTTTCTCAACAGCAATTATTAGATACAATTGCTGCAAAATATAATTTTAACCGTTTGCCAAGAACGGCTTCGGCAACATCAAATTACTGGCAAACCGAAGCCGGAAACACGTTTGGAATTATCGCTAATAATAGCGAGCCTTTTTGTTCTGATTGCAGTCGTTTACGTTTGGATGCAGAAGGAAATATGTACGGTTGTTTGAGTACAAATTATCCGATTGCAATGAATCCGGAAGACAGCAATTATTTATTACAGGAAAAATTACAGATTGCCATGAGCCAGAAGCAGTTACACCATTTTGTTGGCAGCGAACTAAGCATGTTGCAAATTGGCGGCTGATGCTTCTTTTATCACCTTAAATTATGACTATAGAAGTTTTTGCTGTTTTGAAGGATTATTTTCAAAAGGAATTTCAGCTCCAAAGCAGCGCAAAAAATATTGCTGAATTAAAATTGCAATTAAGTTTGCAAAATCCGGAGGCAGCAAACGTGCTTGATCTTTGTCGTTTTGCTGTTCATGATGAATTTGTTAATCCTGATTATCCCATAAATACAAATGATATTATCTGCATTATCCCGCCCAGCAGTGGCGGCTAATCTTCCGCTTTTATCTGCTGAACCTTTGGATTTGGTTGGATTACTCGCGAAATCCCATCATCCGGAAGCTGGAGCTGTTGTTCTATTCAGCGGCGAAGTGCGCGATAACGACCCGCAAACAGATGTAGATTATTTAGAATACGAAGCGCAGGAAGCGATGGCATCGAAATCAATCCGAAAGATTTTGGATGATGCCTGCGAAAAATTCCCGCTAAAAATAGCTTTGGCACAGCATCGTGTTGGTAAAGTTAAAGTTTCAGAATCGGCTGTAGTAGTAATTACAGCTTCGCCGCATCGAGCAGAAGCTTATTCGGCTAATCGGTATATTATTGATCGGATTAAGCACGAAGCACCGATTTGGAAGTGCGAATACTTTAAAGATGGTACGAAAGAATGGGGCGGAAACTGCAATTGCCAAAAAATTACCGGCGATGCAAATAAGCATGTTTACGAGTGGACGGAGGAGAAAAAGTAAATTATGGACGATGCTTCTTTTATCACCCCAAAACCAATAATCACCATAGAATATTGCCCAAAATGCCATTGGCTTTTACGAGCTGCTTACATGGCGCAGGAGTTGTTGACAACATTCGAAAGCGATTTGCACGGCGTTTTGCTGCAGCCAAGCGAAGTTGGCGGCCGTTATACCATTTCTATCGATGCTGAAATTATTTTTGACCGCAAGCAGGAAGGTCGTTTCCCCGAAATTAAAGAACTGAAGCAGTTGGTGCGTGATAAAGTTAACCCGGATAAAAGTTTAGGACATTCGGATAAAAAAGATCATTAGCAAAACATTCGCACAAAAAAAATCGGCATAAAAGAAGCGTCACATACTTCTTTTATGCCGATAAAATATAGTTGGCTAACTAAGCCCTTCTGATCAACCCCAAAATCAAAGAAATAACTGCAATTACCAGTAAAACGTGGATAATACCACCAGCGACGTGGAATGCAAAAACGCCTAAAGCCCAGCCAATAACCAGGATAACGGCGATGATGTACAATAATGATCTCATGAGAAAAATTTTAAAAGTGATTAAATGGTTTAAATTAACAACCTGATAAATAATAGTTGGGACAGATTGTTTTGTAATTCAAAAAATAAATCAGTAAAAAAGTTTGTTTACTGCTTCAACCATTTTTTGTACACCAATTTTTGCAACGCGGATGGTTCTGTTACGGCTTCAATTTGGTATTTTATTTTATGTCGGTTTTGTAAGGTTAAAGGGATTTGTAGCAGCCTTCCGTCGCGGATTAAGGAGATTTCGATCACATCATCAGGTAATAAAAATTGCAGTGCTTTTTCCAGTTCTGTAACCTTGTTCCCACTGATGGCCAGCAATTCATCGTCTACATTTATTCCGCTTTGCCAGGCCGCAGTATCACGTTCAACCTGAGTTACCAACAATTTTCCGGCATTAAAAACAGTAGTTAAACCAGTTGATGGTAGCGGTTTGGTTTCGGGCGCACAAACACGCAAACGCAAACCGGCGTAACCTAAATAATGGTTGTAATCCATTTCTTCCAGGCCATTAATGTAGTTGTCGTAAATATGGTTTAGCTTACATCCGGCAACCTGCTCCAAAACGGTTCTAAATTCTACTTCCGTGTAACCGCGGTTTTCGGTTTTGTAAAACTGGTTGTACGCCCGTTTCATCACTTCATCTAAAGTGTATTGGCTTTGGGTTTGATGGATGATCAACAAATCCAGACAAAGTGCAATGAGCGAGCCTTTTACATAATACGAGATCGTAGAATTTGATGAGTTTTCGTTCGGGCGATAAAACTTGATCCAGGCATCAAAACTGGCTTCGGTTACGGTTTGGATTTTTCTGCCGGGCAAGTTCTCAACATTAGTAATATCCGCAGAAATTAGTTTGAGGTAATTCTCCGCAGAAATTAAACCTGCGCGGCATAAAATCAGATTATCGTAATAAGCGGTAAAACCCTCGGCAATCCATAAACTTTCGGTGTAGTTTTCCTGCTGATAATTAAACGGACCCAAAGCTTTTGGCCGCAACCGTTTTACGTTCCACAAATGGAAATATTCGTGGGAAACCAATCCTAAAAAATCCTGATACGTTTTCTCCGCAGCATAAGCCGTTCTGGAAACGCCCAAAACAGTGGAATTGCTATGTTCTAAACCGCCGCCGCCCTGGTTAAAATTATGGATGATAAAAACGTAACGCTGGTTTGGGTTTTCGCCAAAAATGCTGGTTTCTTCTTCCACAATCTTGGTGAAATCATTAATCAGTTTTTCTTCCTGGTACATGCCGCCGCCGTACATCGCTACTTCGTGCAAAACGCCGGAAGCGGTAAAATTAAAAACGTGCTGGTTGCCGATTTCAAAAGGCGAATCGTACAGCGTATCAAAATTAGGTGCATAAAAACAGTATGGGTCGTTTCCAGTGGTTTCTAAAGCGGTAGAAATGGTTTTCCAATGATTGCCAGGAAAGATTTGGATAGTGGAAGGATGGCCGATCATCCCGTCAGGATATAAAAAAGTTGCGGCGGGAGAGAGGAAAGCATGCGAGTGGTCTACAAAATTAGTTCGCACAGAAACTTCAAAAGCATAAATACGGTACTGAACGGTAACTTCGTTTTGGTTTTTTGTGTTGATGAGCCAACTATTTTT
>CAZZVO010000247.1:0-5959 GCA_964657505.1 uncultured Mucilaginibacter sp. | reverse complement strand
CCTTTAATCAGGTTTTGGTCGATCACCGGTTGCAGCGTCATCTTTTTCTCCAACCTTAGCAACGGAAAACCAATGTCTTTCAGTTTTCCTTTTTGTGCGAGGTGGCAGGCAGCTTTCACAAAAATATCGGCCAAAGGGAAATGCAGAAATTTTAAATCCTGGACGATGTTGATTTCTACGATCTCATCCGGCAGGTCAAAAATCAGCGAAAAAATGCCGTTATCAGCACCAACAAAATAATGGTTTTGGTAGCGGATAGCCACGTATTTTGTCTCTTCATTATAAACAGTATCAATCCCGATCAGGTGGACGGTTTCTTCGGGGAAGTAATGGTAGCTGTTTTTAACGATAAAAGCAGCCTGCGGAACATTAAAAACTGATATGGAATGGGTGATATCAACAATGTTAACATTAGGCAATAGCTTTAAAATACTACCTTTGAGGGCAGCCTGATAGATGTCTTTATCGCCCAGATCTGTAGTTAAAGTTATGATTGCCATTAAATTTTTGGATATTTATTACTAATCTTGTGGATAGCTATAAACTGCTGCAAATATTATATTTTTAAGCATAAAAAATGACAACTAAAAATTCTTAAAGCTTGAACGAATTAAATGTAACGATCGATGCCATAAACCCTGGCATTTTGTGGGGGCCGAACAATGATCATTTTGAGCTTATAAAAAAACAGTATCCAAAATTAAAAATTGTTGCGCGCGGAAGTGAGGTAAAGGTTTTAGGCGATGAAACCGAAATTAAAAGTTTCGGAGAAAAATTGAACCAGCTTGTTGTCCACATAGAAAAATTTCAAAATATTAACCTGCACGATATAGAACGTATTTTAGGCCCAAAAGGTTCGATAGCGTTAGCTGCGCCGGAGCAAAACGGACAAGACAAAACCGGGAACGGGGAAGTGATTGTTTTTGGCACCAACGGCCTGATGGTTAAAGCGCGTACTGCTAACCAACAACGCATGGTAAACAGCATCACTAAAAACGATGTTGTTTTTGCAATCGGGCCTGCGGGCACGGGCAAAACCTACACAGCAGTTGCCTTAGCTGTTAGGGCACTGAAAAATAAAGAAGTTAAACGTATTATTTTAACCAGGCCGGCAGTTGAAGCAGGGGAGAACTTAGGCTTTTTACCCGGCGACCTGAAAGAAAAAATAGACCCGTATTTGCGCCCTTTGTACGATGCACTGGATGATATGATCCCGGCAGAACGCTTAAAATCCTATTTAGAAAACCGAACTATCGAAATTGCACCACTTGCATTTATGCGCGGCAGAACGCTGGATAACTGCTTTGTGATTTTAGACGAAGCACAAAACACCACCGATATGCAGTTAAAAATGTTTTTAACACGGATGGGTCCGACTGCAAAATTTATTGTGACAGGCGATGTTACACAGATTGACCTTCCGCGTAAACAACAATCCGGTTTGCACTTGGCTTTGCGGATTTTACCGGATATAAAAGGCATTGATATCATCTACCTAACGGGCGATGATGTGGTACGGCATAAATTAGTAAGGCGTATTTTAGAAGCTTACGGGGATATTCAATAAGAAGTAATCGGTATCAAGTATTTAGTATCAAAACTTTTAAAAGCTGAATACTCAATACTTGATAATCAATACTTAATACCAACATTAATGGATGCAATTAAAGAGACAAACTTTAAATTTCCCGGACAAACCAATTTTTACAGAGGTAAGGTAAGGGATGTTTACACCATTGGCAACCAGTATTTAGTGATGGTGGCTACCGATCGTATCTCTGCTTTTGACGTGGTGCTGCCGGAAGCCATCCCTTTTAAAGGTCAAGTGCTCAACCAAATAGCTGCAGGTTTTCTAAAATCAACCGAAGATATTGTACCTAATTGGGTAATTAACGTTCCGGACCCTAACGTAACCATTGGCCGCATTTGCGAACCTTTTAAAGTGGAAATGGTAATCCGCGGCTACTTGGCCGGGCATGCGTGGCGCGAGTATTATACCGGTAAAAGAAGCATCTGCGGTGTAAGTTTGCCCGATGGTTTGAAAGAAAATGACAGATTGCCCGAACCCATTATCACGCCTACTACAAAAGCATCAGTTGGCCATGATGAGGATATTTCGCGAGAAGACATCATATCAAAAAAAATCGTTGCAGAAGCAGATTATCTCGAACTCGAAAATTATACCCGTGCGCTGTTTAGGCGCGGAACGGAAATAGCAGATGAACGCGGTTTAATTTTGGTAGACACAAAATACGAGTTCGGAAAAGCAAATGGATCAATTTTTTTGATTGACGAAATCCATACGCCAGATTCGTCCCGTTACTTTTATAAAGACGGATATGCCGAACGCCAGAAAAAAGGCGAAGTGCAAAAGCAGCTATCTAAAGAATTTGTACGGCAATGGTTGTTAGACAATAATTTCTCCGGAAAGGAAGGGCAAGTGGTGCCAGAAATGACTTCAAAAATAATTCAATCTATTTCAAACCGTTACATCGAATTATACGAATATATAACGTGTGAAACATTTAAAAGATACAAAGACCAGGATATTGCGGACAGAATTGAAAAAAATATTAAAGAAGCCCTGATTGTTTTAACCTGAATGCTTTTATTTCTACACGAAATATTCTATCTTTAACTATTAATAATAAAACCTATGAAATTTACGGTTGACAAGCACGAAAAATATGTTTTGATTAAGTTGAATGAATCAAAATTAAATTCTTTGATTTCACCCCAACTGAAGTCAGAATTGATCTTGATGAATACTGATGGCCAGCGTAATATTATTTTAGACTTGTCAATGGTTAAGTTTTCAGATTCTTCCGGTTTAAGCAGTTTGTTAGTTGGGCACCGCATCTGTAAAAATGCAGAAGGTAATTTCATTTTAACTGGCATTAGTGACCCTGTTGCCCGGTTAATCTCCATTTCTCAGTTAGAAAGTGTGCTAAATATTGTAAGTACAACGGAAGAAGCCATCGATTTAGTTTTTATGGAAGAAATTGAGAAAGAGCTAAAAAAAGAAATAAAATAATACGCTTTCTACCCGGCAGATGAGATTTGATGTAACGATACTGGGTAGCAGTTCTGCAACACCTATTTATAATAGAAATCCAACTTCACAAGCGTTAAACATAAACGAACGAATTTATTTAATTGATTGCGGCGAAGGCACACAGCAACAAATGCTGCGTTTTGATGTTAAGCCAGGCAAAATAGATCACATTTTCATCAGCCATCTTCACGGCGACCATTACCTCGGACTAATCGGTTTACTTTCTTCCATGCATTTAAACGGCCGCAAAAAGCCTATGCACCTTTTCGGTCCTCCCGATTTAATGAAAATTATTGATGTTCATTTAGCGTGTTCTTGGACAAATCTTGATTACGAGATCAACTTTCATCCTCTCCAAACCACTTATTCAGAAGTAATTTTAGACAACCAGGATATTACTGTTGAAACTATTGTTTTAAACCATCGCATCCCTTGTACCGGATTTCTTTTCCGCCAAAAAATGCCGCTTCTAAAATTAGATGCCGACCAGTTGGAATTTTATAAAGTTGGCCGAAACCAGTATTTTAAGTTAAAGCAGGGAGAAGATTTTGTTTCGGATTCAGGAGAGATTATTGCTAATTCCTTATTAACAATTAGACCTGAAGCACCTAAAAGCTATGCTTATTGTTCTGATACATTAGCTGGCGAAGATTACCTCAAACAAATACATCAGGTAGATTTGCTTTATCACGAAGCTACTTTTATGCACGATTTATTGTCGAGGGCACAGGAAACGTTCCATACAACAGCTTTACAAGCCGGAGAAATTGCTTCAAAAGCTTCTGTCAAAAAGTTGTTGATCGGTCATTTTTCTGCCCGTTACAAAACTTTAGAAGGTTTGTTGGAAGAAGCCAGGTCTGTTTTTAAACAAACCGAACTGGCGATAGAAGGCAAAGTGTTTTCTGCTTAATGCTTCTTTTATCAGTCATTTTTTTTGCCGCCAAATACAGAAAAGCTTACGTATCTTTTTGGGTTAGCTTTTAAATCGATCATCAACTTATCTAAATTAGCTGCAGAGTTATTTAAGTTGTTGTATAGTTTATCATCATTCAATAATAAACCGATAGAACCGGTGCCATTATTTATTTTGTTGATCGCAGCCTGTAAGTCTGTCATCGCTTTGTTGGCGTTAGTTAATGTTTCCTGAAAATTAGTCTTGGCAACCTGATTACTAAATTGGTCAAAGTTGGAAACGATGTGCGATATGTGATCGTTATTGTTGCGCAAGTTGTTGGAAATCGACTCAAAATTGGCAAGTATTTTCCCTACGCGGCTGCCTTCTGTGCCAACCAATCCGTCAACTTTTTTGGTCGTTCCTTCAATTGTTTCTAAAGTGGCAGCAATACTTTTGAAAGACCTGTCAACATTTTTTTGAAACGATGGGTTTAAAATCGTGTTAACAGAAGTTAAAAGCGAATCCATTTTAGCAATAATGTTCTCCGCTTTCTTTTGTACCGGCTGCACAGTTTCGGCCAAACTCCTTTCTACATTTGCCCGTAATGTGTCTTTATTATCGGCAAAAACAGTACTGTTGCCCAACACAAATTCTATGGCTTTATTGCCGAGCAAATCTGTACTGATTAAACGTGCAACAGAATTCTCGGGGATTGGATAATCTTTATTGATCTTAAATTCTACAACCGTTCTTCCGCTTGGCTGTAGTTTCATATCAGAAACCCTTCCAATTTGGAAACCGTTTACAAGCACTGGTTTAGAAACATTAAGCCCGTCTACATGACTATAAACGGCATAAAAACGTTGTTCCCTTGATAGTATATCGTTACCACGTAAAAAATTATAACCTAAAATAAGTACGGTAATAGCAATGGCGGTAAGCGCACCAATTTTGGTTTCGTTAGATACTTTCAAAATATAATAATTAGATAAATTTATTTTTATTCATTTTCCTTGCGGTACTTCACAATTGCCCGCACAATCGAATTTACAATTTCTTGCTGGCCTTCTTCGGAGTTTAAATATTTTTCATCATCCGGGTTGTTGATAAATCCAGTTTCAACTAAAACGGACGGCATGGCACTGTGGCATAAAACTAAAACTCCTTGTTCAATCACGCCGTTGCTGTGGCGGCCATCATTATCAACAAACTCATTATTAATCAAATCAGCAAAACGGATACTTTGTTTACGGTATTTATTTTTATACGCATTCATTAGAATGGTGGAAGTTGGGTCGTTAGGATCGAAAGCACTGTTCATCTCCTGATCATCCTTGTCGCCAATCAGGTTTTCCCGGATCGCTTTTTCCTCTTCCTTCGTCCTGTGAAAACCATAAACCAGTAACAAAACACCTTTGCCTGAACGGTCCGGAACCCTTACCCGTTTGCCACGCACAGTTGAGAATTTGTCTGGCAATGAATTGCAATGTATAGAAATAAATAGATTTCCTTTAGCTTCATTGGCAATGTCCGATCTTTTTTGCCAGTCAACATCCTCACCATTGGTGCGGGTCATCACCACTTTTATGTCTTTCATTTCGCTTTGTATCGCTTTTTGTAACTTAAAAGCGATGGCAAGCGTTACATCTTTTTCTAAAGAGAAAGAACCCGAAGCACCAGTACGGCGGCCGCCGTGGCCAGCATCAACCACAATCGTTTTTAGTTTAAAAGGACGGCTTGCGGTGGTATCAGACTTTACTGGTTTTTCCTCGATAAAAGAAGTAGTGGCAATAAATACGTTAAAAATTGTTAAACAATAAATGAGCCTTTTCAATGTTTTATTTTTCATTAATTTTGAGACCGTCCACAACATACTTTGCAAAAATACTATTCAAAATCGATTTTGAAATTTATAAAGCTTCTTTTTCCTGTACTGCTTATCATAATTTGTTTTTTTTCAGCTTTTTCTTCTTCAATTACACGCTTGGCCAGCAATTATAGATTGTCTG
>CAZZVO010000246.1:0-5985 GCA_964657505.1 uncultured Mucilaginibacter sp. | reverse complement strand
AAATGATAGAATCGATGTCGAATAAAATTAAAGCCGGAATTATTGGCGGCGCAGGTTATACCGGCGGAGAAATGCTGCGTATTTTGCTTAACCATCCAAACGTAGAAATTGCTTTTGTAAACAGTAAAAGCAATGCCGGAAATTATCTGTACGAAGTTCACAAAGATATTTTTGGCGATACAGAATTAAAATTTAGCAGTGAGCTTTCTGACGATATTGATGTATTATTTTTGTGTGTTGGACATGGCGATGCGCAGAAATTTTTGGAAGCTAATCCAATTGCAGATCATATCAAAATCATAGATTTAAGTCAGGATTTTAGGTTGAATCAAAACGCACAACTTGGAAACCGCAACTTTACTTACGGTCTGCCCGAACTTCAAAAAATATCGATAAAAGAAGCATCGAACATTGCCAATCCGGGTTGTTTTGCGACTTGTATCCAGTTGGCTTTACTTCCTTTAGCACACAAAAATTTGCTGCTAAATGAAGTACATATTTCGGCCACAACAGGTTCAACCGGCGCCGGACAAAGCCTCGCTCCTACTTCGCATTTTACTTGGCGGAATGATAATTTGTCGGTCTATAAAGCTTTCAATCATCAGCATTTAAACGAAATCAGCCAATCGTTAAATCAGTTACAAAACGATTTTCCGGTTTATCCTTCAGACAAAAATAAACTCAATTTCATTCCGTACCGCGGCGATTTTACACGAGGAATTTTAGCTTCCATTTATACAGAATGTGATTTAAGCGAAGAAGAAGCGTTGCAATTATATACAGATTTTTACGCTGAACATCCATTTACGCATGTTACTTCGCGTGACATTGATTTGAAACAAGTTGTAAATACTAATAAATGCTTTATCCAAATCAAAAAACACGGCAACAAAATTTTCCTGATCAGTATTATGGATAACCTGCTCAAAGGCGCATCCGGACAAGCTGTTCAAAACATGAATTTAATGTTTGATCTTCCCGAAACCACTGGTCTCAAATTAAAAGCTAACGCATTTTAACTCACAACTCAACATGAAACCATTTGATGTTTATCCTATAAATCATATTAATATAACCCGTGGCCAAGGCAGTTTGGTTTGGGACGATAAAGGCCAGGAATACCTGGATTTATACGGCGGCCACGCAGTAATTTCCATCGGCCATACCAATCCGCATTATGTAAAACGACTGGAAAACCAATTGCATAAATTGGGTTTTTACAGTAATTCTATTGAAATTCCTATCCAACAAGAGTTGGCGGCAAAATTGGGTAAAGTTTCATGTCGGGAAGATTACCAGTTATTTCTATGTAATTCGGGCGCGGAAGCAAACGAAAATGCTTTGAAATTAGCTTCTTTTTACAATGGTAAAAAAAAAGTAATTGCGTTTAGAAAAGCATTTCACGGACGTACTTCTTTGGCGGTTGCGGTTACAGATAATCCTAAAATTTTAGCTCCGATTAATGAAACAGATAATGTAATTTTTCTGCCCTGGAATGATGAAATTGCTTTGGAACAGGCTTTTGCAGGAAATGAAATCAGTTCTGTGATAATTGAAGGAATTCAAGGCGTTGGCGGCATCCAGGTTGCACCGGAAAGTTTTCTGCAGAAAATCCGTTCGCTTTGTGATGAGTACAATGCTATTTTTATCGCCGATTCTGTGCAATGCGGTTACGGTCGGACGGGTAAGTTTTACTCTCATGATTTTGCCGGCGTTGATGCTGATATTTATACGATGGCCAAAGGAATGGGCAATGGTTTCCCAATTGGCGGCATTTCTATTTCGCCTAAAATAAAGCCGGTTTATTATATGCTTGGAACTACTTTTGGTGGAAATCATTTGGCTTGCGCAGCCGGATTAGCCGTTTTAGAAGTGATGGAACGAGATAACCTGATGCAAAACGCAGCCGAAGTCGGCGGTTATTTAATTGAAGAATTAAAGAAATTTGAGCAGGTAAAAGAAGTACGCGGCCGTGGGTTGATGATTGGGATTGAATTGCCAGATTCGTTGGCACATGTAAAAGCAGAACTCTTATTCAAGTACCATATTTTTACTGGTGAAGCTAAACCAAATGTGATCCGTTTATTGCCGGCTTTAAACCTGACCAAAACTCATGCTGATCGTTTTCTGGAAGCTTTTAGTTTGGCTTTGAAAAATGCGCCGATTGCGGTGTTTAATCCTTCGATGTAATTTTTTGTCATTCTGAGCTTGTCGAAGAATTGTTCGCTTGACTAATATTCGTATTTAGTTAATTGATTCTTCGACAAGCTCAGAATGACAGGGCGTAAACATGTCTAAACTATCTGTTTTTAAACATAATTTTTATGAAACTCTTCTCCTCCGTAAACGACGTTGCCGATATAAATTACCTGGTAAAAGAAGCATTGGATTTGAAAAAAAACCCGTTCGCTTTTCAGCATTTGGGTAAAAATAAAACGCTGGGTTTGGTTTTTATGAACCCGAGTTTGCGTACCCGAATGAGCACGCAAAAAGCGGCTATGAATTTGGGAATGAACGTAATGGTTTTGAATATCGATAAAGAAGGCTGGGCTTTGGAGTTGCGCGACGACGTAAAAATGGATGGCACAACGGTAGAACATATCCGCGAAGCGGCAGCCGTAATGGGACAATATGTTGATATTTTAGGTTTGCGCTCTTTCCCGGGATTGCAAAATCGGGAGGAAGATTATGGCGAAGTAATTTTTAACAAGTTTGTAGAATTATGCGGCGTTCCGGTGGTGAGTTTAGAATCGGCAACGCGACATCCGCTACAAAGCCTGGCTGATTTAATTACAATTGAAGAACTCAAAACTAAACTTCGCCCGAAAGTAGTTTTAACCTGGGCACCGCATGTAAAAGCCTTGCCACAAGCTGTTCCGAATTCGTTTTCTGAATGGATGTGTAAAGCGGATGTTGATTTTACAATCGCTCATCCGGCTGGTTTAGAGCTTTCTGCGGAGTTTACACAGGGCGCAACCATCACCCATAATCAAACCCAAGCGTTACAGGATGCGGATTTTATCTACGTAAAAAACTGGTCTGCTTTTGAACCTTACGGCAAAGTGATCCCGGGAAATGAGGATTGGATGCTGACGAATGAGAAACTCAAAAACACTAACAGCGCCAAAGTAATGCATTGTTTACCAGTCCGGCGCGACTTGGAATTATCCGCAGAAATTTTAGACGGCCCAAATTCTATCGTGATAAAAGAAGCAGCCAACCGCGAATGGGCGGCGCAAGCTGTTCTAAAGCAAATGCTGGAAAGTTTGTAAGTCAACTGATTTCAAAATCCATTACTTTCCTGCTTCAACGCAAACAATCTGCGTTTTCAATGCTTCTTTTATCGCACTAAAATTGATAACTTAAATCTTACAAAATGATAGATCCTAAAGACGAAGTTTTCCGCGACTTGGACGACCAGGCCAGAGAAGATGATAATAACCGCAGCCATTTTGATGCTGGTTTTCTTGGAGACGAAGAACAAGATACCGAAAGCGGAAATGTAGAGCCAACAGAAGAAGGACACGAAATACCAAAAGCCATGACGATAGAACAAGAAGGCGAAAAGCCTTGGGAAAACACCAGCGGAAGCACCAATTTAACTGAAGAACAGTTGGAAAAAGTAAAATCGCCATCTACAAACGAAGGCGATGAAGACGAAACTTTCGTTCAGCCAGAAACCGAAGGAACGGGTTATCACGAAGACCCAGACCAGGTAAAAGTTGGCGGCGACGAGTAAAACCCCTTTTTCAAAACCATCAGGACGCAATAAGCTACAACACGCTTGTTGCGTTTTTTTATTCCCTATTTGTATCTTTGAACACAAACCCGAACAGAATCTACGAGCTATGCTGGTTTTGCATTTTTCAATTTTAACCCACCAAACCGGTAAATGCTGAGCATAGACCAGATTAAAAAACCGATAGCTGCCGAAATTGATGTTTTTGAAAGCAAGTTCAAAGCATCGATGTACAGTTCGGTCCCGCTGCTTGACCGTATTACCCATTACATTGTAAAACGAAAAGGCAAGCAAATCAGACCGATGTTTGTGTTTTTCAGCGCGGGTCTATGCGGAGGAATTAATGAATCTACACATCGCGGTGCAGCTTTAGTCGAGCTTTTGCATACCGCAACTTTGGTACATGATGATGTGGTGGATAATTCCTATCAACGCCGCGGTTTCTTTTCGATTAATGCTTTGTGGAAAAACAAAATTGCCGTTTTAGTTGGCGATTACCTGCTATCAAAAGGCTTATTGCTTTCGTTGGACAATAACGATTTTTCCCTGCTAAAAATAGTATCCGAAGCGGTAAAGCAAATGAGCGAAGGCGAATTGTTGCAGATAGAAAAAGTGCGCAAAATGGATGTGGGCGAACCAATTTATTATGAAGTGATCCGCCAAAAAACAGCTTCTTTAATTGCTTCCTGCTGTGCCTGTGGTTCGGCTTCTGCTGGTGCGGATGCGGAAACAGTTGAACGGATGCGGCTTTTTGGGGAAAAAATCGGCATCGCTTTCCAAATTAAAGACGATATGTTTGATTTCGGTTTGGATTACGTTGGCAAACCTTTAGGCATCGATATCAAGGAGAAAAAAATTACGTTGCCGCTAATTTATGCCTTAAACAAAGCATCAAAAACTGATCGCAAAAACATCATCAACCTCGTTAAAAACCACAACGAAGAATCCAAAAAAGTAGCCGAAATTATTGCTTTTGTAAAAGATGCTGGCGGACTGGCTTATGCCGAAACTCAAATGGCAAAATATCAGGAAGAAGCTTTTACAATCCTCAACACTTTCCCCCAAAACGACTTCCGCTTAGGTTTGGAGCAACTGGTGCGTTTTACTACCGAACGCAAAAAATAGGCAGTAAAAGAAGCATTGCGATCAGGATTATTTTTCTGATATTTCCTCTCCCAATTTAAACCTATGAGAAATGTGTTGTTACTGCTTTTGTTGGTACAAATACCAACATTTAAGCTATTGGCAGAAGCTAAACTAAATGATTCTGTGCGTTATAAATAAAGAAGATCTAATAAAACTAAACATCGGAGTACTTATATTTATCATGGATTAGGTGCAACTGTTGCAAGTTTTGGACTTATATTTTTAGTATTGATGTATAACTTTTAAGTCAAAATACCAGTTATGTTGAAAGATATTTTAACAAGTCTTGTTCTTGTACTTGTGTTTTGGTTGAATGGATATGGCCAAACTGTAAATGATATACAAAACAGTTTTGATAACTATCAGCATAAAACTCTACAGGAAAAGCTTTTTGTGCATACCGACAAAAGCACTTATTTAACCGGCGAAATACTGTGGTTCAAAATTTATAATGTTAATGTCGGGAACAACAAACCCATCAATATCAGCAAAGTGGCTTATGTAGAAGTGCTTGATGATAAACAAGTTCCGGTAATACAAACCAAAGTTGCTTTAAAAGGGACAGGCAGTGGAAATGGTTCGGTTTACATCCCGGTTTCGGTAAACAGTGGTAATTACCAGTTGCGTGCTTATACTAATTGGATGAAAAATTTTACTGCGGATAATTACTTTGAAAAAGATATAACTATTATCAATCCTTTAAAATCACCGGAAATAATTGCAAATAAATCAAAACCAAATTATGATGTTCAGTTCTTTCCTGAAGGTGGAAATTTGGTAAATGGTTTAACCAGCAAAGTTGCATTTAAAGTAGTTGGGCAAGATGGAAAAGGCTTAAATTTTAAAGGCGCAATAATCAATCAGCACAACGATACAATTGTAAAGTTCCGTCCGTTAAAATTTGGTATGGGCAACTTTACTTTCAAGCCCAATTTAAAGGATGTTTATAAAGCTATCATCTACGTCGCTGCTGAGAATAAGCCAGTTGTAAAAGAGTTGCCATTTATTAGCGATCAGGGTTACGTTATTCAATTAACCGATAATGCAAAACAATTAGAAGTAACAGTGAGCAGCAATGTTGATAATGCAAATGTTTACTT
>CAZZVO010000245.1:0-5994 GCA_964657505.1 uncultured Mucilaginibacter sp. | reverse complement strand
GGGATTGAATATGTGGAAAGTGCCATTGAAGATGCAAAAGTAAATTCAGACATTAACAATATTACCAACACCACATTTTTTGCCGGCGATATGAAGGATGTTTTAAATGCTTCTTTTGTAGCAGGAAATGGTAAGCCGGGTGTGATCATCACCGACCCACCGCGCGCGGGAATGCACCCGGACGTGGTGAACCGATTGATGGAAATGGAAGCCGAAAAAATTGTTTATGTGAGTTGCAACGTAGCCACACAAGCACGAGATTTGCTGGTACTGAAAGATAAATATGAGGTAACAAAAATACAGCCTGTTGATATGTTCCCGCATACACAACATGTTGAAAATGTGCTTCTTTTACAACTAAAAAAATAACAACATGGAACCAGAAGATTTATTACAGGAAGGCAGTGAAGAAGAAAAAAAGCAAAGAAGTCCGCTGGAAAGTTTGGAAGTTGATTTGAAGTTTTTCAACGATTCCATCAAAGAAGTTGCCATTGAAATTATGGTGGAAGGTTTATCCAAGTATCCGATTTTTGTGGCGCACCAGCATGAAGTAAAGCTGGGCGAAGTTATTTTCGACCGACATGAAATGAATACAGATTGGACAATACAAGCTTCAACTTTGGAAGAATTTATAGAACGCGGCGTAATCAAAAAAGAATTGAAAGAACGTTTTATTGATACTTATAAAAACCCAGACAAGTTTATGTGCGTGTTTGCAATTGTGCCCGATGGTGCCAACTTTGTTTTCTTTCCTTATACCAAAGATTGATACAATTCTAAATCCAACTCATACTTCTTTTATCAGCCTAAAAATGATCTCCGAAAAAAAAATATTGGTTTTAAACAGTCGCCAGATCCAGCAAAAGATTGATCGGATTGCTTATCAAATTTTAGAAGATAACCTGGATGAAACCGAAATTGTGCTGGCCGGATTATTGTCGCGCGGCTTTAGATTGGCTGCAAGGTTAAAATCAATCTTGGATGAAATTGCACCATTTAAAGTTACTTTGATCAGCATAGACTTGGATAAATACAGTTCTAATTTAAACGGTTCTTTAAGTATTCCGGTTGAAAATTGCAGTAATAAAGCCGTGATTTTGGTAGATGATGTTTTGAACACGGGCAAAGCAATGGCTTACGCTTTCGGGATTTTTATCGATATTCCGCTCAAAAAAATACGTA
This sequence comes from uncultured Mucilaginibacter sp., assembly GCA_964657505.1. Classification (GTDB taxonomy): domain Bacteria; phylum Bacteroidota; class Bacteroidia; order Sphingobacteriales; family Sphingobacteriaceae; genus Mucilaginibacter_A. The sequence goes on along the minus strand of CAZZVO010000245.1, from coordinate 4,812 downwards.
CTGTTGTTTTGGTTGACCGCAATCACAAGAGTTTCCCAATTGCAACGGATTTTACCGGACTTGCACTTTCTACCATTTTAAAAGAACACGTAGATGTGGTTTTGAATGAAAACGGCGAAGAAGATGCTGTGTATTTGCGTTAATGCTGTTTTTATCGGTATAAAACTATCAAACGGTTGCGGACAATAACTTTTTAAGGTTGTTGTAACTGGTTGTAATACTTGCGATTGGATCCGCCGGCATATCGTGCTCAACAAAATAATGCTTTACGCCAGCAATTTTAGTGTTGGCAAAAATCCGCTTAAAATCAACTATGCCTGTGCCTACCGGCAATGGTTTTTCCAAACCTTTGTCGATATCTTTTACGTGCAGCAACGGGAAACGACCGGGATTTTGCTTAAACAACAGCACCGGATCCACACCTGCTTTCGTTACCCAACATAAATCCAATTCCATTTTTAGTTTCTGCGGATCAGTTTCAGTCAACAAAACATGATACGGAACAATGCCATCCACTTTTTTAAATTCCCTGTCATGGTTGTGATATGCGAACGTAACGCCTGCTTTGTGGCAGGCTTCGGCTGTTTTATTTAATATTTTTACGGATGCTTTTAAATCGGCAGCAGTTTCAACCGGAATGCCAGCACAAACCAGATAAGGCAAACCTCCGGCAGCAGCTTCATCCACAACTTGCTGCATATTGTCTGTTAAGTTTGGCAAAGGCGGAAACACAACCGGTTTACCTTGTGCATCTTTGATCACCCTTCCTTTGGTCATCGCTTTAAATGAAGCACCCAAAACATGATGTGATTGCCAGGATAAACCAAATGATTTAAGATGTGCGGCAAATTGCGGTGCTTTCATGCCGTAATAACCACCTTTTTTGCTGTAGGCTGATTCAATCTCCCGATAACCAATGTTGGCAACTTTCTTTAAAGTCCCGTTTAAATCGTCATCGATGATACTCGATAAAGTATACAACTGCAAACCGATCGCGTGTTGGGCTGCAAAGGCATCAGCCAACAATCCTTTTGGTAATAAAGCCTGGCCTATCATTAAAGAGCCAGCGTTTTGCAAAAACTTTCTTCGGTTGTACATGGTGTTTAGGTTTGGTTTTTAAATCTACCATTAAAGCGCGGGTTTTACAATACCAAATTTGGATAATTCTTTATCGATGTAAATATTCCATTCTTCTTGTTTGCTTTTGTTGATGCCGTGTTGCGTTTCATCGTCGTACTGATCTTGCAAATGGTTCATCTCCCTAAAAGATTCATAATATTCGAAGTTGATCAAACCATCACAATTAGAAACAGGCAATTTTAGCGCGAGTATTTTTCGTTCAAACTTTGCTGCAACTATTTTTACCACATCGAAATGTCGTTGTTCGTGGTTTAAAGTATAATCGTTGCGGTCGCCATCTTTTACCCAACAACCGCTTTTAGGCACGTAAACTTTCATATCCAAGTGAAGGTTGATTGCACCGTTTACAACTTCCCTTTGTTCCTCAAAACCAAAACTTGGGAAAACACTTGCTGCATACTTACTGCTATGCGGTTTTTCCTGAAAGTCGTTCCAATTTAACGGACGATTATTCGAATAATAGATTGTATCGCCTTCCAACTTTTCATGGTAATCTTTAAAAAAAACTTTAACTTCTTTAGCCAATTTTGGATTATGGTTTGCCTGGTCATCCATCCAAGTATTTAAAAATTTTAAGGCTAAACTTAGAGATTCTTGCAGTGCAGGTGCAGCTAAGTTTTGCTGATTATCGGACCGGATATATTTAGTATCGATGCGATAATCTGTAAGATGGATATTTTCCGGATCGGCCAATAAATCAAACGATACAGCAAATGCAACTTTGCCTTCAATCCGCCCTGGCGTTGTTAACGATTCTGTAACATTACATTCTTTTACACGCAGCACAATTGGGCGTAGTTTGTTGTTGCGCGGCAAACTTTGGAAGATAAAATCCTGCAGAGTTGTTAAGCCGCCTCCTTTAAAATCAACAGCTTGTATAACCAGTTTTTGTTTCGGTACAACTAAAGGAAAAACCCAGGCTATAGCAGATTTATCAGCTCGTTCGTCGCTCACTTGTGCTATGTAAAATTCCTTTGGATTGATTGGTAACAGTTGCCGATGTAGCACGATTGGGTCTAACTTTGGAACAGACTGAGGCACAACGAACGATAAAAAAAGCAGGGAAAAAACAGTACCGGCAATAGTTTGGTTTTTTCTGTAAGTTTTAAGAAATAGTTTTGACAATTGAGGTGTAATTGTTAGTAAAATCATAAAACGTCGGCGCGTAATTTTTAGTGTGGAATTTCTGGTTTTCCGGTTCTCGAACTTCGTTCTCGTCCGTATCTGTAATTTAATCTCAACCTTTTTCTATAAGAAATAGCTAACACCGAAAAAAGCCCGGAAGTACAACAGCCTTTGTACCAGTTTGAAGAAGCCGAACACGGCAACAAAGCTGTAATTTTTATATACTTTGTTTATGATGCAAAATTAGATACACAGGTTAGAAAACTGAAGGGCGTTAAATGGAGCCGCACCAAAAAAGCCTGGTACGTGCCGGATAACCAGCAATACCGCAAGCAGTTTGGCCTCGATGCAAAACCGTTTGGCAAAGAGGTATTGTTGCACATCTACCCGCAAAATCAGCCCGCTTTACAACGTTTTATCGAAACCTTACAATTGAAAGCCTAGAGCGAAAACACAATCAGGACTTACCGGAACGAATTTGCCCAACTGCTTTACCTGCTTAAAAATGTGGACGTAGATACCCTTGACGCCTTAAAACTACGCAGCTATTTTTTATACTGCACCGAAACGCTTAAACTATCCGAAAATACGTTGCACAGCCGGATGAACGCCGTGAAGTTTTATTTTGAGCAGGTGCTGCACCGGGGAAAGTTATTTTTTGAAGTCCCGCGCCCAAAAAAACCATCACAACTTCCGAAAGTGATTTCGGCAAAAGATATTAAAAAGCTGTTTGAAGTAACCTTCAATTTAAAGCACAACCTGATGCTGAAGTTGTGCTACGGAATGGGTTTGCGGGTAAGCGAGCTGGTAAACCTAAAAGTTACCGACATAGACAGTGAAAACATGCAAGTGTTTATAGAAAAAGCCAAAGGCAAAAAAGACCGTTACGCCAACTTGCCCGAAAGTATTTTGCAGCAGCTACGCGAATATTATAAAGCTTATAAACCCGAAAAGTACTTGTTCGAAGGGCAGTACGGCGGCCAATACAGCATCAGGAGCACGCAAAAAGTTTTTAAAGATGCGATGAAGAAGGCCAGGATCAACAAAGCAATCGGCATCCACGGGTTGCGGCACAGTTTTGCCACCCATTTGCTGGATAATGGTACAGATGTTAAATTTATACAGGAATTGTTGGGGCATAACGATATTAAAACTACGCTGCGCTACATCCATGTGAGCAAGCAAAGTTTAAAAAATGTTAAAAGCCCGTTAGACAAGCTTTAGTTTTTTTAGAAAACTCGCACTTCGCATTTTGTATTTAAAAAAAGTACAATATTTAAAAAACGAGAAATACGCATTGTGTATTGCCTACACCAGAAAGCAAGTAATTTAGTTATGATAAAAATGGTTAATAGGTTAACAATAAGCTATTTAATTACTAAAAAACTACGGGACTTTTTTCTGCAAAGAAATATTTTAGATTTGTAACTGATGTACCGAAAGGTGCGTATATTTATGAGTTGTGCGTCATGCTATCGGACATCTACAAGACCATCAAATCTCTAAACTAATCTGTTAGACAGGAATAACAAATTCATCAACAATATTTAAAAATGAAAACAAATGCGACATTTGATATTGAAGGAAGTTTTAAGCTTGATGAAAGAGGACTTGTAATATATGGAGACATTATTGACGGGACAATTAGCAAACAAAATTTCATCTCATTCAAAGACGAACAAAAAACTATTAACCTAAAAATAGCAAGTGTCGACTTTATAGATAAAATACAAGAGAAAATTTTTAAAATCGGTTTAACTTTCTACTATGAAAGCGACGAGCAAAAAGAGATTTTACAAAACTTGCAAGTTGTAAGACAAACGACAGTAATTACAAATGAATAAAAGCACGAACGCACAACATGGGTTTGGCAAAAAACTGGCGGACGGAATAAACATCAACTTTTATTTTACTATTTTGCTTCAGTTCCAGCGGAAGGAACAAAATTTAGTTGGTAAAAGAAGCATCAACATTTAAACATTAATTTAACTTTGGTTTCGGCTGACGGATTTCAAATGCCAGTTCTTCGCCAAGCCTTTTCCGTTAGCCGTCAGTTTTACAAATCACATATGACAAAAACGACAAAATATATTTAAAATAGAGATGACTACCGTACTTGCAATCCTTCCACTTAGTTTTGCAATAATATTTCAAATTATATTTGGAAGAAAGGCTTTTCTAAAACACATAGATGTGAAATTCATTTTTGTATGTTTATTTAGTTTCATTCTCCAATTCATTTTTACTTGTTTTTCATTTTTTGTAACAACGTCTTTGTTGTCTCAAAAAAGATATAAAGATGTAACAGGACCAGTCGCAGGAATAATTACGATTAGTCTAATTATGACTTTGCTTATAACATTTGTCATTATTATTCAAATCGTTTGGCGTAACTTTAGTAATAAAAATACACAAATATCAAAATAAACCGAACGGCTAACATTGGTTTGGCAAAAAACTGGCGGACGGAATAAACATCAACTTTTGTTTTGCTATTTTGCTTCAGTTTCGGCTGAAGGAACAAAAATTTAGCTGGTAAAAGAAGCA
>CAZZVO010000244.1:0-6053 GCA_964657505.1 uncultured Mucilaginibacter sp. | reverse complement strand
AGTATTTTTGCACGATAAAAGAAGCATACATGTCTTTAGAAAAAATTAATATCCGTAACAGCGTCCTCATTTTGATGATTTTGCTGGCTGCTGCGGCGCGTTTCATCCACTTAGATAATCAAAACGTTTGGGCAAATTTTACGCCGGTTGGCGCGGTTTCGCTGTTTGGCGGTGCTTATTTTACCGATAAAAAGAAGGCTTATTTGGTGCCGTTGCTAGTGCTTTTTGTAAGCGATCTTGGGATTAATTATCTGTATTTCCACAAGTTTGTTTGGTTTTATGGGAGTGCTGTTTGGATTTATATCAGTTTTGCTGCAATGGTTTATATCGGCACAAAAATCCCTAAAATTAATGCTGGAAACGTTGTTTTGGCTTCGCTGGCCGCCGTTTTGGTGCATTGGTTGTTAACGGATATTAATCCCTGGTTGTATGGAACTACTTATTCTAAAGCCTTGATTGGTTATTTTGAATCGTTGTTTGCCGCCATTCCATTTGAACGGAGTTTGCTGCTGGGCAACTTTGTTTACGGCTTTATTTTGTTTGGTGGATTTGAGCTGGCGAAGCGTAAATTCCCAATATTGAAATTGCATAACCAGCTTGTTGTATAGTAGAAAGGTAGGCGCTTTGCCGCGTGAGGGATTGCAGTGGAAAGCCCGGAGCGTAGAGCGAGGACTTGGAACGGAAAGCCCGACCCGCAGGGGCACGCCCAAAAACTAAATTGGATATTTTGAAAAAGAGCGACGAAGGTTTAAAATCTCGCCGCTCTTTTTTTATTGATACTGTTTTTACCGGCATAAAAACAGTATTTGTACCTTAGAACATGAAAAAATTAGTGGTTTTAACTGGCGCAGGGATCAGTGCCGAAAGCGGTTTAAAAACTTTTAGGGACAGCGACGGCCTTTGGGAAGGTTACAATATTGAAGATGTGGCCACGCCGGAAGCCTGGCGGCGAAACCCGGAATTGGTGCAGCAATTTTACAATGAGCGGCGAAAAAACGTGTTGGACGCACAGCCAAACGCCGCCCATTTTGCTTTGGCTGCGCTGGAAAAGGATTTCGACGTTACGATTATCATCCAAAATATTGACGATTTGCATGAGCGTGCCGGTTCTACCAACGTAGTGCATTTGCATGGTGTGATCACACGTTCGCAATCGAGCAAAAATGCAAATTTAACGTATCCGATTAATGGTTGGGAAATTAAAACGGGCGAGTTTTGCGAGTTGGGTTCGCAGTTGCGAGCACATGTAGTTTGGTTTGGCGAAGTGGTGCCGATGATTGAAAAAGCTTTGGCAATTTGTACTTCGGCCGATATTTTTATGCTGGTTGGCACTTCGCTGGCGGTTTATCCAGCGGCTGGTTTGATCGATTATGTGCCGGATGAAGTGCCGAAATATCTAATTGATCCGAAAATCCCGGTTATTTCTTCTATAAAAAATTTGATTAAAGTGGAAGAAAAGGCAACGGTTGGTGTGGTTAGGGTTGCGGAGATGTTACGTAAAAGTAAAGCGTATTTATAATTATCATTTATCTAAAAAAATAAATTCCTACCAAAATAATAACAGCAAATACAATCATGAACCAATAAGAATTTTTATGAGCGAAATTAAAAGTCCAGCCTAAACCAGACAGTTTTTTAATAATAAGACGATTATCCTTGGGATTATTATAAAACATTCCCCATTTAAATAATTCTGGATTGGTGTTATTAAAATTGTTCATCTTAATCGATTTATTAATCAAACATAATCAATAATTGTATTTGATTAATAAATTTCCATAAAATCTTTTCGCTCTGCAACTTTGCTCAATTTTCCATAAATTCGTTACCGCACCTGCCCGTTTCCCCTAACAATCCATTTTTCTGTTACTAATTTTTCTAAAGCAAACGGTCCGCGGGCGTGCAATTTTTGTGTGGAAATGCCAATTTCGGCACCTAAACCAAACTCGCCGCCGTCGGTAAAACGGGTGGAAGCATTTAGATAAACAGCCGCAGCATCTACTTCATTCAAAAAGTTTTCGCACAGGTTTTGATCTTCTGAAATGATGGCTTCGGAATGTTTGGACGAATATTTTTCTATATGTTCCAACGCTTCTTCATAACCGGAAACTACTTTTATGGAGCATTTAAAGTCCAGAAACTCACGGCCAAAATCTTCTGGTTTTGCTTTTTTTAGGTATGGATAATTGCTTTTTTTAAGGATTAAAAATGCGAGTTCATCTGCAAAAATCTCTACGTGATAGCTTTGCATTTGAGGTGCTATTTTTAACAGCAGTTTTTCGGCAACCGCTTCGTCCACCAAAACCGTATCCAAGGAATTGCAAACAGACGGACGGGAAACTTTTGCGTTCACCACAATGGCTGCCGCTTTTTCCAAATCTGCCGATTTTTCAACATAAGTGTGGCAAACTCCTGCACCGGTTTCTATTACAGGCACTTTGGCATTATTGCGCACATATTCAATCAGTTGCTGCGAACCTCGTGGAATAATTACATCGATGTATTTTACGGCAGCCAGCATTTCTGTAATGAATTTCCTGTCGGTTGGTAAAAGCTGCACGATGTTTTTATCCAACCCAAAATCTTCCAAAACGTTGCGGATCAACTCTGCTAAAAAAACATTGGTAAAAGAAGCATCGGCGCCGCCGCGCAACACGCAAACATTGCCCGAACGAATGCAAAGCGCGGCAACATCAATGGTTACATTTGGTCGCGATTCGTAGATGATACCAACCACGCCAAGCGGAACGGTTTTTTTCTGGATGAACAATCCGTTTGGCAGAGTTTTTTCGGACAAAAGCTGATTGGTTGGATCTGTTAACAAAGAAACGTCGAGCACGCTTTCTGCCAGATTGTTGATGCGGTTTTCGTTCAAAAGCAAGCGGTCTTTTTTCGGATCGGCATCATCCATGCGGTCTAAATCCTTTTGATTTTCTTGGATGATTGCTGCGGTATTTATTTTTATTTGATGCGCCAATTTTTCGAGCAAGAGCTTTTTTTCGGGATCAGAAAGTTTGCTGATGGAATGTTTTACTTTTGCGGTGTTTTGTAATAGTGGTTGGATGGTTTGCATTCTGATATTGTAAATGTCCTTATTATCGGCAAAATTCAGGTATTTTTATCTTGGCAAACCTGTGGTTGCTTGGTATTACGTTCTTTTTCCTTGATACAAAAGAACCAACGAAATCAAGAATGCCGTATCGCCTCCAGGCGGCATTCAGTAAATTTCTATTTTTTGCGGTTGATATTTTTTTGAATGCTTCTTTTACCGACTGTTTTTCAACAGCTATACATGCTGAAGCGGTAAGTTTTCCCACAAAAAATCCTGCCTGCAAAACTGCAAACAGGATTTGTATAATTTTAACCGGTAAAAGAAGCTTATTGGCCTAAAGCAATGCGGATGGCTTCGTTGTTCTTGGTTAGCTGGCTCTTTTTAGGTTCTACAGAACGGGAACCTAATTCTAAATTAGTTGCCAGTTTTAAATGCTGTACTTCCAAACGGGAAGTAGTTTTATTTTTTCTATCTTTTCTTTTTAAACGTGTAACGCCCATGATCTTTGTTTTTTAATATTTTTATGCTGAGGTCGGGAGCGGATTCGAACCGCTGTAAAAGGTTTTGCAGACCTCTGCCTAGCCACTCGGCCACCCGACCTTAATTTCAGGCTGCAAAAATAACAAAATAATTTTGCCAGGCAATTATTATTTCAATCTGTTCCTGCTGATTTCATTACAAAAAACAGCCGCCGCAATGGCAACGTTTAAAGATTCTGCCTGGCCAAGCTGCGGTATCGTGATATTTCTGCCAATCAACTTTTGGATTTCTGGCCGGATGCCGTTCCCTTCGTTCCCCAATAAAATCAATCCTTCGCAGCCAAAATCGGTTTGGTAAATATTTTCGCCATGTAACATCGCGCCAAAAATCGGTTGCTTAATTTGAGGCAGTAAAAGAAGCAAATCAGCGTAATGCACTTTGATCCGCGAAAGCGAACCCATTGTTGCCTGCACCACTTTTGGGTTGTACACATCAACCGTATCTTCCGAACAAATGATGGTTGAAATGCCAAACCAATCTGCCGTCCGGATAATCGTTCCCAAATTTCCCGGGTCTTGCAATCCATCCAGCACCAACGTAAATTTTCCGGCCAAATGTTGTGTTTCTATTGCGGTTTCTTCCGGTATTTCAACCAAGGCGATGATTTCCTGCGGCGTATTTAAACTGCTGATTTTCTCCATCTCCAAAGTAGAAACTTCCTCAAGCTTTATATTCCCCGAAACTTTCAGCATTTTTGACGCCGAATGCGGCGTATGATATACTGTTTTTATCGTATAAAAACCTGATTGCAAAAAATCGGTAACAGATTTTAGCCCTTCAACCAGGAACAGGCCGTGCTCTTTTCTGTGCTTCTTTATTTGTAATGATTTTAAAAAAGAGATTTGAGATTTTGAAACCATACTTGTACGCTAAACACTATCCGCTTGCAATTTTAAGTATTTTAAGCTTGATTTTAATTTCGGGTTGTAGCTTAACACGGCGTTTAAAAGATAACCAGTCGTTGGTACGCAAAATCACGGTTAAGGGTGTTAGTGAGGAGTTTGCCGAACCAGCCAAAAACTATGTAGACAAGCAGCAGCAGCCAAACAGTGCCGTAAACTTGCAGTTTTATTACCTGTTTAGCCGGAACGGAAAAAAAGCCATCGGCGAGCCACCTGCAATTTTAGATAGCGACCTGGTAGAATTTTCGAGACTGCAAATCCAGAAGTTTCTACAAAACAAAGGGTTTTTAAATGCGAAAGTTGCCGATGAAATCAAAGTTAAAAAAAAGGAAGCTGAGTTAATTTTCAACGTTACGCCCGGTACGTTGTTTAAGGTTCGAAAATATACAGACAGCATTGCCGATCCTAAACTGGTTGGTTTGTATCACTCGAACAAAAACCTGGTAACGCGTGTAAGGCCGAACCAGCGTTATGATGAAGATAGTTTGGCTTACGACCGCGAACAGTTTTACCTGCTGATGAAGCGGAACGGCTACTACGACTTTTACAGGCAATACGTTAATTTTTCGGTAGATACCGCTTTAAATAAAGGTTTGGTTGATGTTAAAATAGTGGTTGATAACCCGGCCAGCAAAAAAGAACATACCACTTACAAGATTAATAACACGCTGATTGCCGTCACCAGGAGCACCGGCCGCGAACGTGGAAAAGCCGACACGCTGCAATTGGATTCGCAATTTCGGTTTGTAGATTTTTCGGGGAAGTTTAAGCCCAAAACTATTGTCAATTATATCTTTCAGAAAAAAGGGCAGCTTTACAATATTGATAACCAAACGTTAACAACCAGCAGGCTATCAGAATTAAATGTTTTCCGGAACGTGCCCAGTCCTTCTTACATCAAAACTGCGGATAGTACCAACCGATTAAATACGCGGTTGGAATTGATCCCACTCAAAAAAATGTCTGACCGGGTAGAAGGTGAGTTCATTTTTAACAGCGGCCGTTATGGGTTCAACTTTGCCAATACTTACACCAACCGCAACCTTTTTGGTGGTGCCGAAATCTTACAGATCAAGTTTAACTACAGTATTTTGTACGACAATGGGCAGCAGCAAACAGCCGTATCAAACGGAATCCAAAACCAGGATTTTAAAATAGGCGCCAACCTGATTTATCCCGGTATCATTTCTCCTTTCGGGATACCTACTTTGGGCCGTTACGGCATTCCGCACACCACTTTTGCCTCTAATTATCAGTATTTCTTTCAGGAAGGTTTGGTTGCACGCACAAATATCATCAATTCGATTACTTACGATTGGGCCGAAAATAACCGCAGGCAACATTCTTTTACGCCTATAAACATTGAGTTTTCCTCCGGGAAAATTGATCCGGTAGCCTCGAAAGAACTGCTTGCCCAAAATAATTACGCTTATATTTATTTAATCGGCCGCACTATTTTTACCGCTGGCAGCCAGTACACTTACTCCCGCAACTACAGTTTGTTAACCAGCTATCAAAACTTTGTTTTTTTTAGGGGAAGTGTGGATGTTGGCGGCAAC
>CAZZVO010000243.1:1680-6105 GCA_964657505.1 uncultured Mucilaginibacter sp. | reverse complement strand
CTGCTGATTTGGTTACCGCGTCCGGCAGTGGTTTAGATCCTGATATTTCCCCGGAAGCTGCCAACATCCAAATCAGAAGGGTTGCCGCTAACCGCCATTTAACAGAAACACAACTGACTGAAATTGTAAAAGCGCACACCCAACAACCGTTGCTTGGCCTGTTTGGCCCTGCAACCGTAAACGTGCTTAAATTGAACGTCGCGCTGGACGAACTAAAAAAATAATAATAATTACTACTCCTAAAAAATGAAAAAACAAATCCTTGCACTGGCCGCTATTGCAGCTATTGCGTTAAATGTAGCTGCACAGAATACACCGGTAAAAGAAGTAAAAAAAGATACGGTTGCCCGTTCGCTACCGTCACCATTGCCTTCATTGCCTTTTCCAGTTTCTGATTGGGATGGCGCACCTTTGATCGGGATTGATGCAACCGCGCCAAATTATCCTTTACAAAAAGCTTTGGGCTTTACCAAAAGCAAAGTAAAAATTTATGGCTGGGTTGATGTTGGCGGAGATATCAGCTCGTCCAAACATTCCAATGCACCAACTTCTTATGATATCATTCCCAATACGGTATTGTTAGACCAGATCGGTTTGAAGTTCGACAAACAGCCCAACACAGTACAAACTGATCATTTTGATTACGGCTTTTTGGTAACCACCATTTTTGGAACCGATTACCGCTACACAACCGGCAAAGGTTATTTTAGCAGTCAGTTGCTTCAGCACAACAACAAATATGGTGTTGACCCTGCCGAGGTTTATGGTTTGTTGTATTTCCCAAAAGTAGCCGACGGGATGCTTTTAAAAGTTGGCCGTTTCATTTCTCCTGCCGATATTGAAGCACAATGGGCAACCGATAATTATTTGTACACGCACTCTTTGATGTTTACGGTTGACCCATACACTTTTACTGGCGCACAGGCAACCTTTAAATTGGGTTCGCACTGGCAGTTGGAAGTTGGTATTCATGGCGGAAACGACGTTGCCGTTTGGAGCAAAGCCGCAAGCGTTAACGGTTTGTTGATGGCGCGCTGGGTTTCTAACGATAACAACGACTCTTTTTACGGTGGTATAAATGCTTTAGGTGCTGGTAACTATAAAGATAACCACGATGATTTACAAATGGGCGTTCTAACCTGGGGCCACAAGTTTAACGAAACTTTCCACATGATGACGGAAGCTTACTACATCTGGCAGCACAACGCTTTAGTTGGCGGAACGGTAATTGAAGGTCCGCCGCAACCTTTTTACACCAATGTGGGTGCAGGAAGTTTAATTCCAGGAACGTCAAGTGCAGTTGGTGCGGTCAATTATTTTCAAATTAAATTGTCTGGTCACGATTACATATCAATCCGTAACGGTTATTTAAGCGATCCGCAAGGCAACCGCACGGGTTACGTAACTTCTTATTCTGACCATACCATCGGTTTCGTGCACCACTTTAACAACTACATCAGGATTCGTCCGGAGATCAGATATGAACGTGCTTATGCTGATGGGATTACACCTTACGACAACGGAACGAAAAAAGACCAATATTCCGCAGCAATGGATTTGATTGTTCGTTTCTAAAAGTTGTAATTTAGGTTTTAACGTCTGTAAGGTTTTAATATTTAAATTGATGATGCTTCTTTTATCCACCAAAAACCCGTATTTGTATCGCTTCATGAGAAAAACTTGGTGATAAATAAACCAGTTTTTAGAGGGTAAAAGAAGCATTGAATAATAAACTAAACCAGGCACAAAAGCTTAAATTTTAAAATGTGAAACGGATTATACTGAGTGCTTTGATATTGTGTTCCGCCTTAATTGTTTCGGCACAAGAGTCTGTTAAAACAACAGATAAGCTTCAGGATACTACAAAAAAAGAAGGCAAACTTCAGGATGAAACCAAAACAGAAGGCAAACTGAAAGACAGCACCAAACAACCAGGCAAACTCACCATAAGCGGTTATGCCGAAATTTATTATGGCTTTGATTTTAACCGGCCGCCGGATAACAACCGCCCGGACTTTGTTTACTCGCACAACCGGCACAACGAGGTTAACCTAAACCTGGGTTTTATCAAAGCGAATTACGAAAGTGGCGAGATCAGGGCAAATTTGGCATTAATGGCCGGGACTTATGCCAATGCCAATCTCGCTGCAGAACCTGGTGTGTTAAAAAATATTTTTGAAGCTAATATTGGTGCCAAACTTTCTAAAACAGCTAACCTTTGGGTTGATGCCGGTGTTTTCTCTTCCCACATCGGTTTTGAAAGTGCAGTATCAAAAGACGATTGGACACTTACCCGCAACATTTTATCAGACAACACGCCGTATTACGAATCTGGCGCGAAGCTAACTTACATCAGTCCAAACAGTAAATTAACATTAGTTGGCTTGTATCTAAATGGCTGGCAACGCATTAATCGCGAAGCAAATAACAGTCAGCCAGCAGGTGGTTTAGAAGTTATTTGGAAACCGAACGACAAGATCACTTTAAACTACAGTAATTATTTAGGCACGCAAGGTGCAGATTCTATTCGCGTCCGCAGGTTTTACAATGATTTTTACGGCATCTTCCAGCTCACAAAAGCCTTTGGCATTACGGCCGGTTTTGATTATGGCATCCAGCAACAAGCCAAAGCAAGCAGTAGTTATTACGATGTTCTGTTGCCGGTTGCTATTGCCCGTTACCAGTTTGCTGGCAAATGGGCAGTGGCCGGTCGAGTTGAATATTATCAGGATAACAATAACGTATTGATTGCAACCGGCGCGCCTTTTGGTTTTAAAACTTCCGGCTACTCTTTAAACTTAGATTATGCGCCTGCCAGCAATGCTTTGGTTAGGATAGAAGGAAAACTTTATGATAGCCAAAACGCAATTTTTGTGCGGATGGGCAGAATGGTGAATACAAGTCCGCTGATTACGGCAAGTTTGGCCATCTCATTTTAACCCGGTAAAAGAAGCATGGCATGTTTTGAGACTTTTTTTTGTTGGATTTATGTTGAGAAAATAACCAATTACCAATTTACCTGATTATGCCAGAAGAAGAAAATAAAGACAACTCCGTTAAAAACTTTATTGAACTGGTTAAAAAGTCAAGGCGGGGAAAACTCAAAATTTACATCGGTATGAGTGCCGGTGTGGGCAAAACCTACCGCATGCTGCAAGAGGCACATGCGCTGCAACGCAACAACATCGGCATCCAAATTGGTTATATCGAAACCCACAACCGCGCCGAAACACACGACTTGCTGGCCGGGCTTTACGTAATTCCGCGCCGGAAAATATTTTACAAAGGCAAAGAACTGGAAGAAATGGACCTGCAAACCATTTTAAACCGCCATCCCGAAGTGGTTATTGTAGATGAATTGGCACACTCCAATATAGAGGGCAGTAAAAACAGCAAACGCTGGCAGGATGTATTGGACATTTTGGAAGCTGGCATCAGCGTGATTTCTGCTGTTAACATTCAGCATTTAGAGAGTTTGAACGAAGAGATCGAGGCAATTACAGGCATACCAATTACCGAAAGGATACCAGACAAAGTACTGGAAACGGCCGACGAAGTGGTGAACATCGACCTAACTGCCGACGAACTGATTGACCGCTTAAAAGAAGGTAAAATCTACACAAAAGCTAAGATCGAAACGGCTTTAAAAAACTTCTTCCAAAACGATAAAATACTGCAATTGAGGGAAATAGCGTTAAAAGAAGTAGCGCATCACTTGGAACGGAAAATTGATATCGAAATCCCGAAGCAAATCAAACTTCGGTCCGAAAAATTTCTGGCCTGCATCTCCTCCAACGCAGAAACAGCAAAAATCGTGATTCGCAAAACCGCACGGCTGGCTTCGTATTACCGTTCGCCCTGGGTGGTGCTTTATGTGCAAAGCAGCAGCGAAAGTTTAGACAAGATTAAGTTAGACAAACAAAGGTTCCTGATCAACAACTTCAAATTAGCCACAGAATTGGGTGCTGAGGTTTTAAAAATAAAAAGCGACGAGATTACGCAAACCATCATGAAGGTGGCAGCAGAAAAAGAAGTAACCACCATTTGCATGGGGAAACCGCATTTAAACTTGTTCCAGGTGATTTTAAGGACTGCCATTTTTAACGAATTGCTGAAGAATCTGGCCGCAACTGAAACCGACTTAGTTATATTATCATGAAACAGATAGTCGTATCCACTAAAAAAACAGGGATAAAAACAGCATCTGCCTGCTTCATCAATTTTAAAAACAATTAACACAATGAAAATAAAAAATAAACTCCGGCTGGGCTTCGGCTTTTTGTTTGTCGTCGTTCTGTTTTTTGGCGCAACAGCTATTTATTACATCCAGGAAATATCGGCAAGCGCTGCGGTCATCCTAAAAAATAACTACGAAACGTTAAATTTTACCAAGGAGATGCGCACCATTTTGGATGAAAATGATCT
>CAZZVO010000243.1:0-1580 GCA_964657505.1 uncultured Mucilaginibacter sp. | reverse complement strand
AAAAACAACCAGGCGCACGAATCGGTTAACCGTGCCACTTTGTTTTTAGGCTTTGTTGGCGCGTTTACTTTCCTGGTTTTATTTAGCTTCAGTGTCAATTTTCCTGATTTTATTGCCAGTCCGCTCAATGCTTTGATGGAAGGGATTAAAGAAATCAGCCAGAAAAATTACGGCCAGCGTTTGCATTTTAATCAAAACGACGAATTTGGCGATGTGGCAACTGCATTCAACAACATGGTTACGCGGTTAAACGAGTGGGAAAATAGCAATGTGGCTACAATTATGTCCGAAAAGTTACGGATTGAAACTATCATCAACCAGATGCAGGATGCCATTATCGGGATCAATGAAAAGCAGGAAATACTGTTTATCAACGATGCTGCACGCAATCTTTTAAATTTATCCAAGGAAAAAATTGTCGGCCAAAACGCAAACGAATTGGTTAAAAACAACGATTTGTTTAATTCGATTTTGAAAGACAGCTTTGGCGGCAAACCTTTTAAAATTGTTTTGGATGGAAAGGAATCGTATTTTGAATTGGAGAACCGCGAAATCTTGGTCCCAAATCTAAACATCAACCAAACAGATGCAATTTATATTGCCAGCCGGTCTGCAGGCAAGGTTTATATTTTAAAAAACATCACCGAATTTAGGGAACGCGAAGAAGCTAAAACCAACTTTATTGCCACGATTTCGCACGAATTAAAAACGCCAATTTCATCCATTAAAATGAGCTTGAAATTATTGCAAGATAACCGCGTTGGAACGATCAACAAGGAACAATTGGAATTGGTGGAAAACATCAAAGATGACAGCGACCGTTTGTTAAAAATTACAAGTGAACTGTTGGATTTGTCGCAAGTGGAAACCGGAAACTTGCAACTCAACTTTGTAAATGTTAAGCCGCATCAAATTGTAGAATATGCTTTGGATTCTGTGAAATTTCAGGCAGAACAAAAAGGTGTAAAGTTAGAATTTGATGAAAACTTAGCTTTGCCGGAAGTTTATGTTGATGTGGAAAAAACCGCTTGGGTCTTGGTTAATTTTTTGTCAAATGCTTTGCGTTACAGTGCCGAGAAATCAAAAGTGGTTATCGAAATCAGGGAAGATAAAAAGCAAATTGTGTTTTCTGTAAAAGACAGCGGCAAAGGGATTGATGAACAATACCAAAAACGTTTGTTCGACCGCTATTTTCAGGTGCCGACGGACGGGCAAAATAAATCCGGTTCTGGTTTAGGTTTGGCCATTTCAAGGGATTTTATAGAAGCGCAAAACGGAAAAATCTGGGTAGAAAGTGCCATTGGCGAAGGCAGCAAATTCAGCTTTTCTTTGCCTGTTGCCACGGCAACCGCTGATGCTTTTACCGCTTCAACTTTAAAGCAATCCAAAGAGTTACTGTAAGGTTTCAAATTTGTAATGCTTCTTTTATCACACTAAAAATTCGGCGATAAAAGAAGCATTGCCATCTTAATCCTTACAAAGCTTTGATGCCCGCAACAGAACAATTAGGCTTGGTTACCTGTTGAAACAGCACATTAAAACAGAAAACCATGAGTTCATCTTATAAAAAAACCTTTACC
>CAZZVO010000242.1:0-6135 GCA_964657505.1 uncultured Mucilaginibacter sp. | reverse complement strand
AAAGAGAGGTTGCCTTACCGGCCAACCTCTCTTTTTTTGTTTGGGATTTGAGTATTAAGCTTGATGCCTTCTTTGTAAGTATTGTTGCTGCGGTCGATGTCTGGCAGTTGATGGTAAGGATCAAGCACAATGGATTGTATCCTGCTTACACTCGGATATTTAAAAGTCCATGTTCCACTGCGCTGCCAGATCTCGACGGGTAAATGTATCGTTTCTATTTTGCCATTTACTTGCGTGATCATTAAATCAACTGGCATCGCTATTTTTTCTTTGTTTGTTAAAGTAATCAACGCGCCATTCGCCGGGTGCGTTAAAATATATTGAACATCTGTTACTGATTGGTCGAGTTTCCAAGTTGTAAAAAACCATTCTTTCCAAAACCAGTTTAAATCTTCTCCGGCAGCATCGTTCATCGTCCTGAAAAAATCGTACGGCTGCGGATGTTTAAACGTCCAGCGGTTGATGTAAATTTTGAAAGCATAATCGAAACGTTCCGAGCCTAAAACTACATTTCGCAACATGTCTAAGCACAAAGAAGTTTTGTTGTAATACAGGCCGTAATCATCCATATCCATTGCTTCCGGCGGCATCATTAAAGGGTCCTGATTTGTTAACATTGCCTTTGAAATTGATTTTGCCGGACGGCTTTCAGGATGATTATATTCGCCGTGATTAAATTGAGCGCTGGCATATTGGTTGATAAAAGTATTAAAACCTTCGTCCTGCCACATAAATTTACGTTCGTTAGAACCAACAATCATCGGAAACCAATTGTGGCCAATTTCATGCGTCACGTCTCCCCATAAACTTTCGTTTTTTAGGTTGTTTAAACAGAAAATAATCCCCGGATATTCCATTCCCAAAGCCACACCAGAAATACTGGTTGCCGAGTTCCAAGGATATTCGATATAAGCATTTGAATACGTTTCGATGCTGCTTTTTAAGTATTCGGTTGATCGTCCCCAGGAATTATTGCCTGCACTTTCAACCGGATAAGCAGATTGGGAAATTACTTTTCGGCCGGAAGCTAAATTAACTTTAGCTGCATCCCACATAAAAGCTTTGGAAGCCGCCCAAGCCACATCGCGGCTGTTTTGCATATTGAAATGCCATGTTAAATTACCATTTGAAGTTGGACGGGCTTCGGGTTTTCCAATTTCTTCTTTCGAAACGATCATCACGGTTTGGTCGCTGTTCCGTGCTTCGTTTAGCCTGCTAATTTGTTTAGGTGTTAAAACTTCAGCCGGGTTTTGTAAATCGCCGGAACCAAAAACCAGCATATCCGCAGGAACGGTAACGTAGTAATCGAAATCTCCATATTCACAATAAAATTCGCCTAAACCCATGTAAGGCAAGGTGTTCCATCCTTCCACATCATCATAAACACACATCCGCGGATACCATTGCGCCACCTCATAAATGTATCCGTTTTTGGTTTTTAACCTTCCCATCCGGTCGGCACCATAAACTGGGATTGCAAAATCATAATCAATTTCAATCTTGATTTTATCGCCTCCGGCGTTTAAAGGCTCGTTTAACCGAAGCTGCATCCTCGAATCGGTAATTACTGGTTTTACTGTATAATTTTTGTCGTGATAAGTGATCATGACCGAAGCAATATGATAACCACCTCTGCTAAAACCTTTTACATCAAAACGATCACCAGAAACAGGCGTAGTTGCTGCACCGCGCGAATCAGGTTTAAAAAGGTTTTGGTCTAACTGCAACCATAAATACTCCAGCTTGTCCGGACTGTTATTGGTATAAACGATGGCAACTTTACTGCTTATAGAAGTATCTTTTTCGGTTAAAGTAGCATGAATTTGGTAGTCAGCTCGGTTTTGCCAGTATTTTGGCCCCGGGCTTCCGTTGGCAGAACGGATTTCGTTTCCGGGAACAGGCCAGTTGATCGGACCAAATAATTCCTGATGGTTGTATTTTGAAGTATCAGCAAGCTTTTGTGCTTTACAGCCAAGGACTAAAAAAACAATAGCAGAAAATGAAACGAGTAAAAACCTAATTTTTCGACGCAGCATATCATTTAGTTGGAGCAATTTGAAGAAAATAATTTAACCTGCAAACAAAGCAGATACTCCTTTTACGATACTTATTTAAATAGGTTGTAATATATAATTAATTTTCGGTGATTTCCTCTTCAACCCTGCTGTTTATTTTTCGGATGATTTCATCTAAATGCCGCGTACATTGCTGCATAAGTTGGATGGATTCTTCTTTTTCCGCAAGGTCGTCCGTGTCGTTGATCAATTCTATCAACCCTAAAATAGAAGCTACCGGCTTTCTTAGTTCGTGCGAACTTAACCAGGCAATATTTTTCAAAATTTCGTTTTGCCGACTGATTTTCTCTTCTTTTTCTTTTTGTTCCGTGATATTATTTTGGATAGAAATATAACCATCAGGTTTTCCATCAGCAGTAAAAAGCGGCGTAAACTCAACTTTGCCCCAGTATTTTTGCTTGCTTTTTGTGTAGTTGATAACCTCGCACGCAAAGCTTTTATATGCTTTTTGGTTAGAAACGATATAATTAACAATTTCGGGATCAGAATCCGAGCCGTTCAGCAAATCACTTGGCCGTTTACCTATAATTTCGGCCAAAGTAAAATCGGTAAAAGTTTCGAATGCTTTGTTTACCCAGGTAGTTTTACCCTCAGCATCCTGGATAACAATCATGTTGTTTACTTTGGTAATGATATCTGCGAGCCTTTTATTTTCGTCGTCAAATCGTTTTAGCTGGTCTATATCTTTAATCGCGCCGATAGTCCGTACAAAATTATTGTTTGCATCATATTGCAGATAACCCTGGTCGTACACGTATTTATACTGGTTGTCACCGGTTTCCACCCGATATTCTAACCTAAAGTTTTCTTGTTTAGTCTCAATTGCATGTGTGTATCTGCTAAACACTTTTACAAAATCATCTGGGTGAACCCTGTCTTTCCACCAATTATAGTTATATTCAATCTTATTCAAAGGCAAATTCAATAGTTCGGTTATGCTGTTGCTGTATTTAACCTGATCGGTGATAATGTCATGATCGTAAATTACATCTTTTGTGGCTTTGGCAACCAGGTCGTAACGTTCTAATACTTCTTTTAGCTGTAAATCTTTTTGTTTGCTTTCAGAAATATCGTTGAAATAAACCGCAACGCCGCCATCTGTTGGGTAAGCATTAACACAAAACCATTTTCTAAGCACAACATCATACTCCTCAAAATTTACCAATATGCGGTCTTTAAAAACCTTTTTGTAGGATTGATAAAATTTAGAATTAACAGAAGCCGGAAAAACATCCAGATACCGGCGGTTGATAATGTCTTCCTTTCGCAGGTTCAGTAATTTCTCGCAGTTAAAATTAATATCGATGATGGTCCAATTGCTGTCCATCAAATAATAACCATCGTTAATATTTTCGAGCGTATAATTTAATCGTTGCAGGTAAACATTTTTTTCCTGCTGCATCAGCTTTAACTCTGTAACATCCTGCATGCTGCCCTGCACTTTAAACATTTTACCGTTTCGATATTGCATCTTCCCAAACAACTTCACATACCTTATACTACCTGTTTTGGTGATGAACCGATAAGTGATATCTAAATCTTTGCCCAGCTTTAATATGTTTTCTATGGCTTGGTTATATGCTGATAAATCTTCCCGGTGCACTGATTTTAAAACCAAGCCGTAATCCAGGTTTTCGGCTTCCCTGTCGATGTCAAAAATTTCGTACAATTCATCCGACCAGATCAACGAGCCTGCTTCAACATAATATTCCCAGCCTGATACTTTGGCTAATTTTTCTGTTTCTTTTAATTTCAGCTTTTCTTCCTGCAAAACCTGGTTTATTTGCTCTAATTCCTGCTCATATTTCACCTGGCTGGTATTATCGCAAGCCAGTACCATTACGCAGTCTTCACCGTCAATATTAAACTTTTGTGCAGTAATGTTTACATAAATGGCAGTGCCATCTTTTTTAAAATGTCGCCACGTGCCGGAAGAATACTGGCCGTACATTACTTTCTTAGCTGAATCTATTACGGCCTCATGATCTTCCGGCAAACGGATATCTTTGATCGTCATCTGCAAAAATTCTTCACGACTATAACCATAATTGGTTATTGCAGAATTATTTACATATAAAAATTTTAAGGATTCTGGTTGATAAATCCACATCGGGTTCGGGTTCTCCAAAAAAACATTTCGATAATCGGTCTCTGTTCTTTTGATGGCTTTATTACTGCTGTTAACCAGGTTAAATATAACCAAACAGTTAATGATGATGAAGGCATAGGGGCCAAACCAAATGATTAGTTCCGCCGCGTCCCTACTTAACTGATGGCGGAAAGTAAACACCGTGCCCCTTAACAGCAAGAACAAAGTTGAGCTGAACAATAAGTAAATTATGGCAATTTTGAAGGCACTTAACTTCATGTAGCTTTTCTTTTCATTCTGGCTTTTTAAGCCTAATTTCCCCTCTTTTAATTATTGTTTGTTCTTTAGCATGTAGGAAAATCTTTTTTAAGAAATTCGACTGTATTACCAAATTTAACGATGCCGCAAAAAGCTATTTTAACCGTAGAGAATATTCAAGTGCGTACTCCTGCTGATACGGTTTTTAACAATTTAAGTTGCGTTATTAATTGCGGCGAAAGTTTAGCACTTGTTGGCGAAAGCGGTTCGGGCAAAAGCGCGCTGCTGCAAACCATTGCAGGAAACTTGCACATTTGCGGAGGCAAAATTGTTTACCATTTTTATGAAGAGGTGAAGCAAAACCATTTGGGCGATGCTTCTTTTACCCCTCAAAAAATGATAGCAATTGTTGCATCCAAACATCATTTCCGGAACTTATCCAACACACAAAATTTTTATTATCAGCAACGCTACAATTCTTCGGATTCTGAAGATGCGCCAACTGTAGAAGATTACCTGAAAAAAATTAGTACCAATGGAATTGAAAACCAGGTTTGGACTTTTGAAAAAACCATCCACCAGTTAAAATTAGGGCTGTTGTTGGATAAGCAATTGATCAAATTATCCAATGGAGAAACGAAACGGCTTTTAATTGCGGCTGCTTTGTTAAAGCAGCCAAGTTTACTGTTGTTAGATAACCCACTTTCTGGTTTAGATGTACAAACCCGGGCAGAATTTAACGAATTGATAACGGCAATCACCGCGAGCGGCATTACAATTATCATGGCAACTTCTCCGCACGAAATACCAGATGCCATTACAAATGTAGCTATTTTACATCAGCAGGAAATAAAAAAAATAGTGCTAAAAGAAGCATTTAAACCTGATGAAATTATACCACAAGTTAAGGTTGATTTGGAGGAATTGCAAGCGTTATTAAATGTAAAAACGGGTGCTTCTTTTACCACCATAATTTCAATGCAAAACGTAAATATCCGTTACGGCGAAAAACAGGTTTTAAAAGATATTAACTGGGAAGTTTTGCCCGGCGAAAGATGGGCTTTACTTGGGCCAAACGGAGCCGGAAAATCTACTTTGTTAAGTTTGATAAATGGCGATAACCCGCAAGCTTATGCCAACAACATTATCCTTTTCGACCGCAAAAGAGGCAGCGGCGAAAGCATTTGGGACATCAAGAAAAAAATTGGTTTTGTTTCGCCCGAACTGCACCAGTATTTTCCGGCAGAAAGTTCGTGTTTGCAAGCGATAGAATCCGGTTTTTACGATACGTTAGGTCTTTTCCGTCCTTCCAATCCACAAAAAACTGTTTTGGCTTTACGTTGGATGAAGTTGTTGCAGATAGAAGAAAACGCACGCAAACCGCTCAAAAACGTAACAGCCAGTACGCAACGGCTTTGTTTGCTGGCACGCGCATTGGTTAAAAATCCGCCGCTATTAATTTTTGATGAACCTTGCCAGGGTTTAGACGCGCAGCAGCAAAACCACTTTAAATCCCTGCTCGAACTGATCTGCCAGAACAGCAACACCACCTTAATTTACGTAACACATTATCAGCAGGAAATCCCAAATGTGGTGGATCAGGTTTTGAAGTTGGAGGCAGGGAGGCAGGCAGGAGGTTTGAGGCAAGAGGTATGGGGTATGAGGTAAACCGATAAAGGTTACGGGTGTGCATATACCTAATGTCTCAAACCT
>CAZZVO010000241.1:0-6168 GCA_964657505.1 uncultured Mucilaginibacter sp. | reverse complement strand
TCTAATTGTACTTCTTTTACCGATATAAAACCATCAACACAAGCAAATTTTAAATACGATTTATGATCGGTCATAAAATTGCCTGGAGAAATATCAGCATTTGTAACCTCTTTCTCCGCTTTAAAAATTTTAAAAACCTTATTGTTTAGCTGGGTAAAAGCAGTAGGATAAGGACTTAAACCACGTATAAAGTTGTAAACCTTTTCCGTTGGCTGTGCCCATTTGATCAAACAATCGTCCTTAAAAATTTTCGGTGCGTGTTTTAAGACAATGGCTTCTTTGTTGGTAATTAATTCATCCTGAGATACTTCCTGATAAATATTGCTTTCTATCAGCTTAACTGTTTTCACCAATAAAGCTGCGCCGAGGTTCATCAATTTGTCATGCACATCTCCAGCGGTATCGGTTTCGAGGATGCTTGTTTTATCCATCAAAATAATATCGCCGGTATCAATTTCCTGCTTTAGAAAAAAAGTAGTTACGCCGGTTTCACGTTCACCATTTATTACTGCCCAATTGATCGGCGCCGCACCGCGATACTGCGGCAACAGCGAAGCATGTAAATTGATTGTCCCTTTTGGCGGCATGTTCCAAACGACTTCCGGCAGCATCCTAAACGCCACAACTATCTGTAAATCTGCTTTTAAGCTTTGCAGTTCGAGCAAAAACTCCGGGTTTTTTAATTTTTCGGGTTGAAGTATTTTGATTTGATGATCAACCGCATATTGTTTAACTGCGGATTGCGAAACCTGCTGACCGCGGCCTGAAGGTTTGTCCGGTGCAGTAACAACAGCAACAACATTTGCACCGGATTGAACTAAAGCATCCAGCGAAGCTACCGCAAATTCCGGCGTGCCCATAAAAATGATCTTCATAAATATTATTTATACAACAGGTATTTTTGCCGCATCGTTTTGTACTGGCTTAATCCAGGTTCCCAGCTTTGGCGAATTTCTTCTTCCGATTTTCCTGCTATAATTTGTTCCTTAAAAACAGTAGTGCCAGCAAGTTTATCAATATTTCCCATCTGTTTGCTCTGTGTGTGATCAAAAAATTTAGCTTTAAAAGGATAAGCTTTGTACATTTCCATCATCCATTTTAGGTTGATCTTTCCGGTTTTACGCAATTTGTCGGTATCATAATCCCGCAAATCCAAGCCGTAACAAACCTGGTTTTGGTGCAGCGGTGTTTCAGATTTTCCGGGAATACTTACCGGCGTAAAAGAAAACGGATAAAGCCCTTTTAAATCCGGGTTTCCCAAAACGGTAAAAGGCATGTTGGTTCCGCGTCCCTGACTGATGATCGTCCCTTCAAACAAACACAACGACGGGTAGAGCAAAATCGATTGTGCTGTATTTAGATTTGGGGAAGGATTAACCGGCAACGTGTATTTAGTATTGTGCGAATAATTCGTGACTTGGATCACCCTGATTTTGCATATCATTTTGTTCGGCAGCCAGCCTTCGCCGTTAACCATTTGGGCAAATTCGCCAATTGTCATGCCATGTGTGATGGGAATTGGAAACCTGCCAACACCAGATTTCAATTTCATATCTAAAATCGGTCCGTCCACATAAGCGTTTGGATTTGGGCGGTCGAGAATAATCAACTCTTTTCCATTTTCGGCACAAGCTTCCATCACATCGGCCAAAGTGTTGATATTGGTGTAAAAACGGCAGCCAACATCCTGGATATCAAAAACCATTACATCAATAGAATCCAGGTCTGCTTTAGAAGGTTTTCTTTTCGCGCCATACAAAGAAACAATCGTGATGCCCGTTTTCGGGTCAACCTCATCACCAACTTTTGCGCCGTTACTGGCATTTCCGCGGAAACCATGTTCCGGGCCAAATATTTTACGGATTTTTATGCCGCGTTTCAGCAAACTATCCACACTCGAAACGTTTTTGCTGCCGATAACCGAAGTTTGGTTAACTACCATTCCTACGTTTTTTCCTTTCAAAAACGGCACATACAAATTTGTTTGATCGGCACCAGTTTGCAAGTTTGAATTTTGCGCGTAACAGAGATGCACCTGTAAAAGAAGTATCGCGGCCAGCAGCAAAAGCGTTTTTTTGCTTCGAATAAAAATCTTTTTTCTGTTTTTGTTGATATCTGCCATGCTTCTTTTATCGTACTAAAACTGTTGATGCAAATAAAGTAAAAACTAAATTTGTGCTAAGCGCGTTTCCACATTAACACCAACAATAAATTTTCAGCTTAAAACTGCATCTTTGCCAAGATACAAAAAAATCAAGACCAGCATTTGAACATCGCCACCTTTATAGCCGGCCGCATTTCTTTCCGCAGCAAACGTACCTTTTCTAAAATGATTGTGCGGATTGCCATTACCGGCATTATGCTGGGTTTGGGCGTGATGATTTTGAGTTTGGCGATTGTGAAAGGTTTCAAACAGGAAATCAGGGAAAAAGTAAGGGGCTTTTCTGGTGATATCCAAGTGGTTAAATACGATTTGAATTCATCGTACGAGAATTCGCCTTTTGCCGCCGATCCTTCTTTTCTCCGCGCAGCCGCAACCAATAAAGCTTTCACACACATCCAGCCTTTTGCCACCAAACCGGCCATCATCAAAGCCAATGATGCGATTGAAGGTGTGGTTTTAAAAGGCGTGGACCGAAGCTACAATTGGGCGTTTTTTAATAAAAGCATGGCTTCGGGACATGTTTTAAATTTGAAGGATTCTGTTGCTGCTGAGAAACAAATCATGATTTCGCAATTTACGGCTGATCGGTTAAAGCTGAAAGTTGGCGATGATTTCTTGATGTATTTTGTGCAGCAGCCGCTACGGAAACGCAAATTTGAAATTGTAGGGATTTTTAATGTTGGGGTGGAAGAAGTGGACAAAACTTACGTGATAGGTTCGCTTTCGCTGATCAGGCGTTTAAATAATTGGAAGCCGAATGAAGTTGGCGGTTACGAAATTCAAATCCCGGAGTTTAGTCAGTTAGAGCAATCGGAAGCCGCTTTGAATGAAATATTACCGATCGAACTGAAATCTTTTACCGTGCAGCAATTTTATCCAACCATTTTTGAGTGGCTGAGTTTGCTGGATGTAAACACACAAGTGATCTTGGTTTTGATGCTGATTGTTGCTGTCATCAACATGATTTCTGCTTTGCTGATCATGATTTTAGAACGTACCAGCATGATCGGACTATTAAAAGCGATGGGTGCCAGCAATTGGAGTATCCAGCAAATGTTCCTGCTTAATGCGCTTTATTTAATTGCTGCCGGTTTACTTTTAGGCAATGTTTTTGGTGTTGGGTTGAGTTATTTTCAGCATCAAACCCACTTTTTTAAACTCGATCAAGCGTCGTACTACATGACTTTTGTGCCGATTCAACTCAATTGGCCGGATGTGCTGCTGCTTAACCTCGGTACCTTACTGGTTTGTGTGCTGGTACTTTTGATCCCTTCAATGCTGGTTACTTCAATTTCTCCGGTAAAAGCGATCCGGTTCAAGTAAACGTTATTTCAATTTATTTTTCGTCTTTGTTAACTGTTGATTTGGCTTGATGTGCTGAAATCGGCTCATTTAAAACACTTTCCAAATTGCTGTACAGAACTTCAAACTGCTGCTCAATATTACGATGAAAACTTTCGGGCAGCATAGCCCAATCTCTCAATTCTACCAAAATAGGAATATTACTGTCCCTTATTTTTTCGCATAACTCAATGTAAATATCCATTGGAAGAGCTTTCAGGTTAGAACTTCGAAGCACCAAATCTAAATCGCTTCCACTATGGGCATCGCCATTTACCCGACTGCCATAAGCCCAAACTTCCAGTGGGATTTCTACCGATGAAAAAATCTGTAGCAGTCTTTGCTTGTCCTTATCCCTTAGCAACATCTTATTGTTCGTTTTTTTGTGGATGGCGGATGCAAGTTCTTTTGCATCTATTATAAATTGTGGAAGTAAGGTTAATGTTTCTTTGGCAAAATTTACGCCGTAGTCGTGCGCCGTATTGTTCCGGTTGTCGCGGTATTGCAACCATCTTTCACAAGCGTCATCTGTAATTATACTCCGCAGTAATGCGCTTCGAAAAACATCTTTAAAAACCAATTTGTCAACAGCACCGGATGAATGAAAATATGGTTTCAATATCTTCCGCAGCAATTTACCGCTTTGTTCTAATATAATTTCAAACTCTTTAATACAGGCAGAACGGTACATATCGTAATCAATAAGCGAAGGATTCGCACTCAAAAGCAAGGTATATGCTTTTTCTAAAGTGTTTATGCAACGTTCATAATAAGTAGTATCAATGTACATTTTTGGAATGCAATTTTAAAGTTTGCTTGCTAAATTGAGTTAGTTGTGATATTTAAGAAAGCTACAACCTCTCAAAAAAAGATAAAAACAAAAGTAAGCTTAAAATTTATCCTATAAAAGAAGCATCGAAGGTTGAAAGTTGGATACTTCTTTTATCGGCAAAAAATCAATAAACATCAGCAAAATGTAATGCTTCTAAGTTACTGTCAAACGGCAGCCACAAATCGTTTTCTATAATCTTGTTTCATTATAACGTTGATAGCTTTGGCTGTTATAACATATAAAAATGAGCACAACACAAAATATTGCCGGACTGGACACACTTTTTCGTCCGTTCAAACTAAAATCGTTAAACCTGAAAAATAGGATTGTAATGGCACCGATGACGCGCTCTTTCTCTCCAAATGGTATCCCCGGAGATAATGTTGCCGATTATTACCGCCGCCGTGCAGAAGGCGAAGCCGGGTTGATCCTTTCGGAAGGAACAGTTATTGATCGTACTGCATCTTCCAACGATCCAAACATCCCACATTTTTATGGTGAGGCTGCTTTGGCCGGTTGGAAAAAAGTAACTGACGGCGTTCACGCTGCCGGTGGTGCCATGGCTCCGCAAATTTGGCACATGGGCATTATGGCTCCGCAAAAAGACTGGCTTCCGGCCACACCTTTTGAAGGTCCGTCTGGTTTTGTTGCCGAAGGAAAAAAAGGCGGCGTTGCTATGACTGAAAACGACGTAATTGATACCATTGCCGCTTACGCAAGTGCTGCTGCCAACGCCAAACGTTTAGGTTTTGATTCGGTGGAACTGCACGGCGCGCACGGCTATTTGATCGACCAGTTTTTCTGGGAAGCAGTAAACCAACGCACCGATGCTTTCGGTGGAAAAACTTTGCCCAAAAGAAGCCGTTTTGCAGTAGAAGTGATTAAAGCGGTACGTGCCGCGGTTGGTGAAGATTTTGCCATCATCATCCGTTTATCGCAATGGAAACAACAGGATTTAACCGTAAAGCTGGCCAAAAATCCGCAGGAAATGGAAGCATGGCTTGCACCAATGGCCGAAGCTGGTGTAGATATTTTCCATTGTTCGCAACGCCGTTTTTGGGAACCTGAATTTGAAGGTTCTGATCTCAACTTTGCCGGCTGGGCAAAAAAACTAACCGGAAAAGCTACCATTTCTGTAGGTTCTGTTGGCCTTTCGGGTGAATTTATGGCTGCTTTTGGCGGAGAAGCTTCTCAACCCCAATCATTGGAAGAGTTGGTAAACCGAATGGAAAAAGGCGAGTTTGATTTGGTAGCCGTCGGTCGTGCTTTATTGGCCGACCCGGATTGGATAAAAAAAGTAACACAAGGCCGCGAAAATGAACTAAAAGGATTTACAAAAGAAGCACTGGCAACTTTGGTTTAGCCATTAAAATTATACATGCTTCTTTTAGGGCATCAAAATTAGGTCGGGATTAGTTCCGACCTTTTTTTATTGGGTTTTGTTTGATAATATTTCAATGTCTAAACTCATTGTTCCAAATTTTTCGGTTACTTTACCCAACCAATTAAAACCAAAAACTTTTTTATTATGAGCAGATGCCTAAAACCGTTATTGTTTTTGCTGCCAGTTGCTGTCTTCGTACAGTCTTGCAGTAAATCGGTGCCCCAACTTGGAAAAAACCCTGTAAAAGAAGTAGTTGCCGCCATGACGTTGCAGGAGAAAGCACGTTTAGTTGTAGGTATGGGCTTTAAAATGCCAGGCATGCCGCCACCAAAAAAAGGCGATACTTCCGGTATTGATATTGGCGGGTTCAAACTGCCGCCTTCTGATCCGGATGCATACAATATTCCCGAAAAAGTTGCCGGTGCGGCAGGACGTTCGCACGCAATT
>CAZZVO010000240.1:0-6213 GCA_964657505.1 uncultured Mucilaginibacter sp. | reverse complement strand
GCCATCAAATCTAAAATTATGTGCGATTGATCTGATTTAGGAAAAGTATATTGATGAAATCCAACGCGGGTACTTGTAGTCATTTCCGCAGTAATATTATAATCATTCAGCTTCACTTTATAATAATTTGCTGCCGATACTTCGTTTACATGGGAAAAACTGGAACGATAACCGCTACGTGGTTTGTCTGCTGTTCCGGGATTTAATTTTAGTTGACCAACCGTTGGCATCACCAGAAAATCACCTAAATCAGAATGGCCAGTCCCGCTGAAATGCGTGTGGCTGAAACCGGTTATTGTCTTATCATCGTATTGATAACCAGCACAATATTTATAAACATCCGGGTTGTATTTGCCGTTTTGCTCATAGCTGATCGTATCTGTTTCCGGGCTTAATTGTACCATTCCAAATGGAACGGTTGCGCCAGGAAAAGTATGTCCCATCCGTTGTGTGCCAATAATCGGTTTTACAAATTGGATTAAATTGGATGCCGGTTTTTGTTGTGCAAAAGAAGCAAGCGGACAAAAGATTAACCAGCAAATTCTTGCTTTATTCATTTTAAAGGATTGCTAATAAGAACTGTAAATGAAAGTAGATTGTAAGATGTCAAGCATAAAAATTCTATTGAACGTTAATAGAATGGATAGCTTTTTTTTCTAAATCAGTTTGAAAACCTTTTCCGTTTTCTAATTTAATTGGATAAGCGTTTGGGTTATTTGGTGCACCAGTCCCTTGAAAACTATTAATCCTCAAATCTTTAAAATTGCTGATCTCTAAGCCATTACTTAGGAAAGACATGCGTGGGTTAGTCCAAATCAACTTAAAATCATCAATATTTAACCCTTCAACCTGCTCTGCCAAAAGTCCCGGGATGTCTCTTGCAAACAGTTGGTTTTTATCACCTAAAACACCTCTTAAATCAATATTGCCGCCAGCTAGATCGTTTAATTTGCTGTCCGTCAGTTCAAATATGATGTTTTTGAAAGATACATTTCGGATTTTACTTTCAGCAGTACCGTAAACCAGCATTCCTGCTTCGCCTTTACAAATGATATTGTTAAACTGCACATTTTCTATCTCTCCCAAACGCACATTTTCTTTTCCGCGGATGGCAGAAATATGGATCGGTTCGCCATTTCCCCACCAATCGCCGGTACGAAGTTTGGTTTCGATATACATATTGGTGAAAGTTATATTTTTTAAGGAACCTTCATCCCTTAAAAAAATACCGATTCCCCTGGTAGAATTGGTAATGTTTACATTACTTACGCGAATATTTTGAACGGTATTTTGATCTAAAAAGCCGATTCGGATGCCGCTGGAGTAAGATTGTAAATTGCAGTTGCTGATGATAATGTTTTCCGAAAGATGCTTTAGATGCTTAAAACCGGGGATTTCAAAATGATGGTCGTAACCAACTATGGCCAAAGCATCGTCTCCGGCACGGATATCGCAGCCATCAATCACTACGTTTGTACAACTGGTTATATCAATCCCATCGGCATTTGGGGCAAGCAGATTATTCCACAACCTGATGCCACTAACATGTACCGCATCGCAATCTGCAAAGTGCATGCACCAAAATGGTGCTGATTTTATAAAAACATCTTTTACGGTAACCCTGCGGCAATTGCTGAAAACAAACATTTGATAAGGCCTGTCTTTTGGCACTAATGGGCCATCTCCAATTCCAGATGCTACATGCCTAAAGTTGTTTTTTTGCCGGGTGTATCTTGTTGTAGCAGTGTCTAATTTTTTGGCCTGGTTCATTTCTAAAAAAGCATCTCCGTTGCCGTCTATTTGTCCTTCCCCGCTGATGCTGATGTTTTCTGCATCTTCTGTAAACAGCATGCCTTTATGTATTGGAGGATAAGGCTTCTCCGGCGTGTAAACTTCGTAGTCATTCAAGTTTGAGCTGCCTTTTAATATCGCACCGCTTTGCAAGTATAAATGCACGTTGCTTTTAAGATGGACTGTGCCGATAATAAACACT
Organism: uncultured Mucilaginibacter sp.; assembly: GCA_964657505.1. GTDB lineage: Bacteria > Bacteroidota > Bacteroidia > Sphingobacteriales > Sphingobacteriaceae > Mucilaginibacter_A. The sequence continues at coordinate 4,220 of CAZZVO010000240.1, read as the reverse complement.
CCCGTAGGAATAACAACATCGCCGCCGCCTTTGGCGTTGCAGGCATCCACAGAAGCCTGTACCGCTTTTGTACATGCTTTCCCTGTGTTTCTAATTGCGCCGTAATTGGTAATATTATATTGGGATGTTTGCCCGAAACTGTTGCCAATCAGTAAAATAAAAAAGGTTAAAACAGCAGGATATTTAAAGTTTATAATTTTCATGTTTATCAGAAGGTGTTTAACTTTTAACAACAAATTGACCATGCTTCTTTTATCCCTATAAATCTATGTTTCTATTTGTTATAAATACTAAAACATAAAAAAAGGGACTCAACTGAATCCCTTTTCCAAAAATTTTAGGTTGATTTATCTCAAATCAAAAGATGATTTGCCCATTTGATAACCATCAGCATATAATAAAACAGAATAAGTCCCTTTTTGGAAAGCTACCGGGTTAACCCAGTCAATTGTGTACCCGCTGCCATCGTTCTTAAAATCGATAGAACTTTTGTAGGTGTATTGCAAATCCTGGGCGTTAACAGTAAAATTCCCTGAATCGCCTGATGTTACTAAGTTTCCGGTTGGGTCGATCACCCTTAAATAAATATCATGTAAACCTTTTTCAGCTAAATCATTAGTAGCAACTGCAAAGTTAATTTTGATTTTTTTAGCGGTAGATGCGCGGGTAACCTCAACTTCTTTTCCGCTGTTTTTAACTTTATAAGCTGTAATGGCTACAGTTGAAGATTTTATAGCTGCCGCAGTTTGCACTTTGGTGCTTAAATCCTGGTTTTGCTTTTGCAAAGTAGTAGCTTTTTGGTTACTGGTTGCCAGGCTCGTTTTGAGTGTGTCCCGCTCCACGGTTAAAGAGGCATTTTGGGTTTTCAACTCTTCAATATCAGCGGTATATTTGGTAACAAAATAGCGGAGCTGCTTAATATCTTCTTTGGCAGAATTTAATTCCTGTGCTGTTAGGTTTCCGTTAGCAAGTGCTTTTCTTAACTGCGCGATTTTACCTTTTAACTCTTCGTCTTTAGCTTGTAATGCTTGGGAAACCCTGTGTTTGCCACTGTTGGCAGAATCTAATTGCGAGGTCAAACTATCCAACGATGCTTTTAAAGTGGTTTGTGTTTTTACCAATACTTTGTTGTCATCGTTTATCTGATAAACCAATTTCTCATCAGATTTATTTTTTTGAAAATATAAATAAGCGTTTGTACCAAGTAGTGCCAGTACAATAACGATCAATAAAAAAACAACATTAGATTTTTTGGCTGGTGTTTGGGGGTTTTGATTATCCATATTAAAGGTTTAAAAAAATAAAATTGGGTTTAAAAAAGCTTAATTTTAATTGGTTTCATTACTTATTTAACAAGCCGTAGTACTGATAAAACTAAGGTTTTGCTTGGGATATTGTATCCAAAGCAAAAATATATATAACCGAAGATAGCATATTCACGTTTTAATAAAAAAATAAAAAGTGCCTTGAAATGCATAAACGTATTTTTTAAACTGAAAAAATAGTAAAATGCAATTTAATTAAAGATGCTTGTTTTACTTTTGTTTAAATTAAAATTTACCCAATAAATTTCTGTAATTGCGTTTAACTATCTTTGCATTTTTAATTAATCAATTTTGATGTATATCCGTAGTAAAGCAATTTTTTTGCTGTTTTTACTTTGTGCCTTACAAGTAATAACCAAAGCACAAACCTTGGTTCAACCTAAAAGAGAATTTAGAGGGGTTTGGATTGCTACAGTAGCCAATATCGACTGGCCGAGCAGCGCAAAAAGCAGTACGCAACAGCAACAGCAGGAGCTTTTAGAAATACTTAGTGCGCATCATCAAACAGGCATCAACGCCATTATGTTCCAGGTTCGTCCCGCTGCGGATGCACTTTACGCCAAAAGCAACGAACCTTGGTCGCAGTGGTTAACCGGCAAACAAGGTAAAGCTCCGAGTCCGGCTTATGACCCGCTGGACTTTGCCATTACACAAGCCCATCAACGCGGCATGGAATTGCACGCCTGGTTTAACCCGTACCGAGCTACATTTGCTTCTAACGAAAGAGGTTTAAGCAATGATCATATTACCAGGCAAAAGCCTGAATGGTTTTTTACTTATGCCGGAAGAAAGCTTTTTAATCCTGGAATCCCCGAAGTTCGCGAATATATTATTAAAGTGATTTTGAACGTGGTTGATAATTATGATATTGATGGCGTACACCTGGACGATTATTTTTATCCTTATCCTGTTGATGGCCAGCATATTGACGATGCACAAACTTTTGCAAACCACCCCGATGGTTTTACAGATATTAAAGATTGGCGCAGGCATAATGTAGATACTTTAATCCATGCTTTAAGCGATAGTATCCATCACCATAAAAACTATTTAAAATTTGGGATTAGTCCGTTTGGGATATGGGCAAATGTGCGCCAAAACCCGGAAGGTTCGGAAACTGGCGGCGGTTCTTCTTATTACGAACAATTTGCAGATACCAGAAAATGGATGAAACAAGGCTGGCTGGATTACATCAACCCACAAATTTATTGGCCATTTAACAACCGTGCTGCTGCTTACGAAAAATTAGTAGATTGGTGGAGCAACAATACTTATGGCAGGCATTTGTATATCGGTATGGCCGCTTACCGCATTAACGAGCGGATGAGTGCCAGTTGGAAAGAAAGTAGCCAAATGCCAAGACAAATCCGGTATGACCGCGAAAACCCGCGTGTGCAAGGCAGCGTTTACTTTAGTTCGAAATCTTTACAGCACAACCTTTTAGGCTTTACAGATAGTTTAAAAACCGACTTTTACCGTTATGCCGCATTGCCGCCAGCCATGCTTTGGCGCGATGCCGTAACACCGAATATCCCACGAGAACTGGTTGCCAGAGCTGCCGGGAAAATAGTGAACTTGCAATGGCAACCGCCTTTGCCAGCCGCAGATGGCAATACGGCTTTTGGTTATGTTGTTTACCGTTTCGACCAGGGCGAACCCATTAACCTAACAGACCCAAAACATATTTTGAACATCACTTATAGTCAGCAGCGCACCTTTGAAGACCAGAGTGCCGAAGCCGGGAAAAATTATCAGTACGTGGTAACTTCGTTAAGCAGGTTAAAAAACGAGAGCTATCCATCCAACACCGCCGTAGTTAACATTTCTTCCAATAGTTTATAGGGTAAAAGAAGCATCTGCTTACCGGTACTTTTCGCTCATTCCTTAAAGCTGGTTTTAAATCGATTTGGAATTTCGGTGGAGATAATATCTTCCTTCCACATTTTGGGGATGAGGTGAAACGATAGAAACGAGGATATTTTCCTCAAAATTCCCCAACTTGGAAACGCCACTATTTTTTCTTGCTTAAAAACAGCATTGCCGCAAATTAATTTACCTTTTCTGAAGATTTTATCCGCATTGCTGATATTTCTTCTACAGCAATAAATCTCCTTTTCTGTTTATTTTATTTCTGCTTTTCTTCTGCCTAAAACAAAGCTGACTGCACATAAAATGCTGTTTTTACAGCTATAAATCTCGAATATTCCAAAACGAATTTATTTCCTGAAAAGAAAGTAACGGTCATATTTTATGCCGCCACTTTTAACAGTTTTTTGTGGGTAAAAGAAGCATTCGGGTGATGATGGCCAAAACCAGTTCCTGCTGGCATTTTTATTGGCTATACCTTATCAAATCACCAAGAAAAAAATTAAAAATTACGACCATGAAAAAAGTATTATTCTTCGCTCTATCAGCCTTAGCCTTAGTAAGTTGTAAAAAAGACAGAAACGGTGCGCCGTCTTCTCCGTCTGCTACAGAAACTTATAATTCTTTAACCATCAAAACCAGTGGCCAGGTTGTTAAAATGGCCGTTACTTCTAACGTGTTGAATATGGTTTACAACGAAGATGTAACGCTGATTTTAGATTCTGATAAAGTAGAACAAAACTGGGCCGTACACTTAAAAGAAGATTTTACCGGCACGCAACTGGCTAAATTCGACTACCACTCCTTAACCAAATACGGTGTAAATGCAACCAACTGGGTTGACGATAACCTGAATGACATCGTTTTGCACAGCAGCAAAGACACCCTGATCAACAATAAAATGTTTGTTAAAAAGAGGATCACCCGTTCTTTCATCTACCAAAAGTTTTACGGTTCTTCTACCGAAGCAACTTCAGTAATGAACCTATTGTTGAAACAAACCGACATCATCACCTTTACTGCTTACTA
>CAZZVO010000239.1:0-6340 GCA_964657505.1 uncultured Mucilaginibacter sp. | reverse complement strand
TAACCCAAATTTTCCGGCTTCTGCCACTTGCCGTCTTTACCTTTTCGGCTCAAAAACAAATCTTTACTGCCTAAACCCGGCCATCCGTTAGACGAAAAGTACAAAGTTTGGTCATCCGGGTGGATAAAAGGCGATTGCTCATCGTAAGGCGTGTTCACGTTTGGGCCGAGGTTTTCCGGTTCGCTCCAGCCTTTATCAGTAATGGTTGATTTCCATATATCGTATCCGCCATAACCACCTTTGCGCAAACTCACAAAATATAAAGTTTTGCCGTCCGCACTAATGGAAGGTTGTGATTCCCAGCCAGGCGTGTTAATCGGCGGTCCCAAATTAAAAGGCTTGTCCCAGTCGGTACTGTTTTTATGGGAGAAAAAAATATCGCATCGACCCAAACCATCCGGGCGGTTGCAGCCGGTGAAGAATAAATACTGCCCATCTTGTGTGAGCGATTGCGCACCTTCGTTATATTCCGGCGTGTTGATTTTGGTACTTAAACTAACCGCGTTCGTCCACTGTCCATTTAATTTTTTGCTCTGATAAAAATCTTCATTACTGCCAATTTTTCGTGTAAAAATGATCGTGCTTTCATCTGCGGTAACGTTAGGTAAATATTCGTCGGCATTAGTATTGATGGAAGTACCTAAATTTATCGGCTTAAATTCAACAGGATACTGCACGGCTTGTAAACTGAAATCACAATCGGCAATTAATTTTACGGCCGTGGCGCGGTCTTTCGGCTGAATTTCGTTAAAGCCTGTGTATTTCTGCAATGCTTCTTTTGCATCAGCATATTTCCCAAGCATAATATCAACATTACCGAGGTTTAAATAAACTGCGCGGTTGAAATTTGGATTGAGGGAAATGGTTTTGAGGTATTGAACTGCCGCTTCCTGATACTGGTTGGTGTACAAATAAACGCTGCCCAACTGGTAATGCGCTTCGGTAAATTCGTCATCCGCAGCAACGGCTTGTTTCAGCAAATCCGCAGCCTTTTCATATTGCTGGTAATTAATGCTTTCGCCAGCTAACGTATAAAACTTAATCGCTTCCCTGTTATTGGTTGAATATTGCCGCTGCGCAAAAGCAGAAAAAGGAAGGCATAAAAGAAGCATCCACAGGTATCGCATATAAAAGGTTTATACGAACCAAGTTAGAAACTAATTAAGGAATGTTCAAATATTTATGCGTTTGTAGCGAAACTTCCCATTTTGGGTTTTGCATCACGTAATCTACAATCAGCGGCGTAACAATGGCAGCTTTCGACCACTCCGGCTGTAAGTACAATTTGCAATCCGCAGAGACTAAAGCAGCGTGTTCTTCGGCCCATTTAAAATCCGATTGGTTAAAAACAATCACTTTCAATTCATCGGCCACAGCCAAAACAGAAGGCGTTGGTGCTTTAAATTTTTTTGGGGAAAGACAAACCCAATCCCAGGAACCGGAAATTGCATACGCACCAGAAGTTTCGATAAAAGTTTTGATGCCCTGTTTCTGCAGCTCTTCCGTAAGGTAATCCAGATTATAAATTAAAGGTTCGCCACCAGTAATTACCACTGCTTTTGCCGGATGTTTTGCTGCGTTTGCTACAATCGTATCCACGGAAGTTAACGGATGCTGTTCCGCGTCCCAGCTTTCCTTTACATCGCACCAGGGGCAACCTACATCGCATCCTCCTAAACGGATAAAATAAGCAGCTTTTCCGGTGTTAAAGCCTTCACCCTGAATGGTATAAAATTCTTCCATTAAAGGAAGCATGGTATCGCTGGCCGGTTTTGTTAACGTCGTCATCAAGCCGCAAATATAAACATTATGCCAGCAACGGTTTTGGCCGGCCGATATTTCCATCAATCTGTTTACCTAAATGCCGGTTTGCTTTTGTATAATTACTTCCAAATTAGAAATTGATGAAGAAATTTTACTTCGCCGTGCTGATGCTTCTTTTATCGGTGTTTTCTTCGTGCGTAAACGTGGAGGAACGTTATACTTTTTTAAAAGACGGCGCCTGCAAAATTGATTACCGTTTTAATATGGGCAAAGCTGTTTCGGTGCTGTCTAATTTGCTGCCCGATTCGGTCAAGCAAACACCTTCCTATCTCATGCAAAAAGATACGGCCATTAATTTTTTTAGCGATTTAACGCCAGTTGAGCGTAAAGAATTGAGTAACGACCAGATCGACCTGGCGCGGGCAACGTTGCTGCACCTCAAAATTAACCTTAAAAATAACCAGATGCTGGCCAGTGTGCAATACGAAGCTAAAAGTCCGAAAGAGGTAAAATATTTTTTAACGCATATTTCAAATATTGCGCAGCAGCAAAAAATCGGACAATTAATTAGTGATCCGCAGGTGATCCAGGCCGGTTCGAGTAGTGGCGGAATGGGCATTAACGAAGATTATTTTACTTACGATATCAGCAGTAAACATTTTTTTAGAAAAGTAGATACGCTGAAGTTTAGAAAGTATTTTAAGCAAAACGAAGCCATGTTTAATATGGCCAAAGCTGCGCTGATTGAAATGCCGTACAGCGTAGTGATGCGTTTCCCGCGGCCGGTTAAAAAAACAGGAAATGTGCGGGCGAAGCTATCTCCGGATAAAAAATTATTGATGCTGAACAGTAGCCTGGAAGACATTGTAAAAACGCCGCAAATCATGAATTTTAAAGTGGAATACTGATGTTGGAGTGGATAAAAGTTGCTGAATTTATACCGATAAAAGAAGCATTTATCCAAAAAGTAAAAGCTGGAAATCGCGACATTTGTTTAGTCGGTTTTGAAGGAGGAACGTATGCCGTATCCGCAAAATGTCCGCATGCCGGAGGCGAATTAGCTGGCGGCTGGTGCGAAAAAGGACAAATTATCTGCCCAATCCATCGTTATCAATACAATTTAAAAACCGGAAGAGGGGCAGCCGGGCAAGGTGATTATATTGATACTTTTCCGGTGGAAGTTAGGGAAGATGGGATTTATGTGCAGGTTAAAAAACGCTGGAGTTTGTTTTAGGGTTTCTTCATTCTGGACTTGTTTCAGAATCCCTCTTGCTTGATTACAACCTTTCTAATGTGATACCGAAACGAGTTCGGCATAACAAAATACTTCTTTTACCACCTATTTTAAGCGTAAATTTCCTTCCGTGCAGAAGCAAGCGTGTTTTTTAACAAACCAATAATCGTCATCAAGCCAACGCCGCCGGGAACTGGCGTAATCCAGGAAGCTTTTGGTACAACGTTTTCAAAATCAACATCGCCGTACAATTTATAGCCAGACTTGGTTTGGGTGGAAGTTTCGCGGTTCATGCCCACATCAATTACAATTACGCCGTTTTTCACCATATCAGCCGTAATAAAATTCTTTTTGCCGATAGCAACAATCAGAATATCAGCTTCTAAAGTATATTTCTTAATATCTGGCGTGCGGCTGTGGCAAATGGTAACCGTGCAATTTCCGGGATGTGCATTTCTCGACATTAAAACACTTATCGGCGAGCCGACGATCGTGCTCCGGCCAACAACAACACAATGCATTCCTGCTGTTTCTATGCCGTATTCTTTCAGCAACAAAGTGATTCCGTAAGGCGTTGCCGGAATAAATGAAGGCAAATTACGCAGCATTCGCCCCAAATTTACGGGATGAAAACCATCGACATCTTTGCGGAAATTTATCAAATCGGTTACTTTATCTGGATTGATATGTTTTGGAAGCGGCAATTGAACAATGATACCGTCGATACCGTCATCAGCATTCAATTCAGCAACTTTTTCCAGTAATTCTTCTTCACTCACATCATCTTCATAACGCACCAAAGACGATTGAAAACCAACTTTTTCGCAGTTACGCATTTTGCTGGCCACGTAAGTTTCGCTACCGCCATCATGTCCAACCAAAACAGCAACTAAATGCGGTTTACGGCCAATTTTTGTTAACAATTCGGCTGCTTCTTCAGCAATTTCAAGTTTTAGTTTTTCAGAAGTGATTTTGCCGTCGAGTAATTGCATATGGATTTGGAGTGGCTTGTAATTTATTTACAAGCCATCAATTTAAAATTGCCAAATAGAACTTTTGCACCATTTTTATAAGAAAGTGGTGCACTGATATAAAAATATTTTAACCGGTTAGGCTTAAACATTTTTGTATCGCTGATTTTCGTTTTATCCAGATAAACCTGTTCGGTTTCGCCATCAACCGCAATGGAGACGTGCATGATCTGATTCGCAAATCCTTGCAAATCAAGGTCATTAGTATGATTGTATTTGGTATCGCTGCTGCTTTCGGATGTGCCATGTCGATTGTAATATTGAAGGCTGATATTGTTAATCGCGCCATCGTTGTACGCATCCTGCATGTAACTGCGAACGCTATTGTCGCCAGCAAAACCGAAACCTAAAGGACTCAAATCATCAATTTTATCAGCAACCGCTACAATATCAAACTCAACCGTAAATTTTGATGGATATTTGATCAGTTTTGTCAATTTGTAAGAAGCAAAGCTTTGTAATTGAAGCCATTTTCCTGGAAGATCCGGCGATTTTATGACTTCGCCAGAGCCGTTTGTTTTCCAGTTGATCGGCATTTTTCCAATCTGGTATGACGAAAAATCATCGGTAAAAACAGTAGAATCGCAGGCAACAAAATCAAAAGCAGAATTAATCTTGATTTTATTACTTCCTATAGTTCCAGGGTTTGATGGATCATCTTTTGGTTTCGAATCAAATGCACTGTTAATCTTGTCGTTCGCTTTTTGCTTAGCCCTGTTTAAAATATTGTTAAACTGCGCATCGGCATTGATAACCAGGCAACTCGTAAACAAAAGTGCAAAAACTTTTTTTAAGTAGTATTTTTTCATGAGATTGATTTTACAGGATTAAATTAGCAATAAAATTATTAATCAAATTTGAAAATTACTAAAATACTGAATCAATTATTTCTGTTCCTGCTATCAGTTTTTACTTCCTAAATCCTGGTACTTTTGCTGATACTTCTTTTATCAATCTAATTTTAGCACCGCCATAAACGCCGATTGCGGGATTTCCACATTACCAACCTGGCGCATCCGTTTTTTACCTTTTTTCTGTTTTTCGAGGAGTTTCCGTTTACGGGAAATATCACCTCCATAACATTTCGCAGTAACATCTTTACGCAGCGCTTTTACGGTTTCTCGGGCGATAATTTTGGCACCGATAGAAGCCTGAACAATAATTTCAAATTGCTGGCGCGGAATTAATTCTTTCAGTTTTTCGCAGATTTTCTTTCCAAAATCATACGAATTGCTGCGGTGAATGAGTGAAGATAAAGCATCAACAGGTTCGCCATTTAAACGGATATCCAAGCGCACCAGATCCGACTGGCGATAACCAATTTGTGTGTAATCAAAAGAAGCATAACCTTTAGAAATAGTTTTGAGTTTATCGTAAAAATCAAACACGATTTCGCCCATTGGCAACTCAAAAATCAGTTCCACACGATCTGAAGTAAGGTAAGATTGATTCACAATTGTTCCACGTTTTTGGATGCAAAGCGACATTACCGGACCAACAAATTCGGATTTCGTGATGATATTAGCTTTGATATAAGGCTCCTCCACAAAATCCAGCTTGCTTGGATCAGGCAGATCAGATGGATTGTGGACGTGCAGTTCTTCGCCTTTCGTGGTAAAAGCTAAGTAAGAAACGTTGGGAACGGTGGTAATTACCGTCATGTCGAACTCGCGTTCCAACCGTTCCTGGATAATTTCCATGTGCAGCATCCCGAGGAAACCGCAACGAAAACCAAAACCTAAAGCCGCAGAAGATTCTGGTTCAAAAACCAGCGAAGCATCATTCAATTGCAATTTGGCCATGCTTTCGCGCAGCTCTTCAAACTCGTCTGTATCTACCGGATAAATTCCGGCAAAAACCATCGGTTTAACTTCTTCAAAACCCTGGATTCCGGTTGCGCATGGCCGTTCAACAGTCGTAATCGTATCGCCAACTTTAACTTCGCGTGCTTCTTTTATGCCCGAAATTATGTAGCCAACGTCGCCGGTTTTGATGGTCGCTTTCGGCAACTGGTTTAACTTTAATGTACCAACTTCATCTGCAAAGTACTGCTTTTCGGTAGCTACAAATTTTACTTTATCGCCTTTGCGGATTTCACCGTTAACTACTTTAAAATAAGCAATGATGCCGCGGAAAGAATTAAAAACCGAATCAAAAATCAAAGCCTGCAACGGCGCATTCGGATCGCCAACTGGTGCCGGGACACGTTTTACGATTGCTTCCAAAATCTCGTGCACACCCAAACCCGTTTTACCGGAAGCCGCCAAAATATCTTCGCGTTTGCAGCCAATTAAATCTACAATCTGGTCTT
>CAZZVO010000238.1:0-6361 GCA_964657505.1 uncultured Mucilaginibacter sp. | reverse complement strand
TCAAATTCATGATAATCCGTGATCGATCCTTTAACTAGTTTCAAGTTCGGGTTTTTAGTGTCTACTTTTTCAGAATTACGAACCAAAGCGATCACTTTATGTCCTTCGTTAAGCGCGAGCGAAACGAAGTATCGCCCGGTTCTTCCTGTTGCACCAAATACAAGGTAGGTATATTTTGAATTTGTCATTTTTCTTTCTCGTTGTTCAAAACTACCCAAAGCTGAAACGACTTGGCCCGTTTTGGAAACTAGTATTCTGTTAGCCTTGGAGCGATGCCGAATTTAAAATCGAGGTTGAAAATACCAACAAAAAGCCAAATAGGATTTTGTTAAGCGCAAACACCAGTCAAAGAAAGTTTTAAATATTCAGTGGTGTTTTGTCCCACCAACAACAACGCCCATTAGCCGTTCAGGCTGCTTTGTACTGCCTTAATCCCATTAATCACTACCTCACAAAAATTGGCATATAGGGTTTCATCTGTAATTTTCAAATTAAACTTTATAATATCTGCTTTTGAATTAATTAGTTGTATCATACCTACATTCATACCCCAGAGAGAAAGTGAAAATTGGTAGTGTTCTAAATCTTCACGTATTAAACAATTCTTTTTGCCATTCAACAAAATAGTGACAACATAGGATGAAATTTTGACACTAATTTCTTTTAACTCTTTTGTTTCTTCTAAGTCTAAATTTGATTCATAAAAAGACAATAGTTCATAATAAAGCTTATGCTTTTTTGCAAAATAAAAGTTTGCCCAAATGACAGCTTCGATTTGTAACAGTTCATTGTCCACCTTTTCTGCTGCCTTCCTAAAATAATCCAATAAAAGATTTCGTGATTTTAAAGTTAACGAAGCTAGAATCTCTTCCTTACTTCTAAAATAAAGATAAATAGTACCCTTTGCAAATGATGTTTCTTTAGCAACTAAATCTATATTTAAGGAATTGAGACCGGATGCCTGCATAATTTTTTCCGCTGCATCCAAAATGACCTGTTTCTTTTCAACTCTTTTTGTCTCTTTTCTTTTTTTTATATCAATCGGATCATTTTTCAATTATATATTGTTTTAAGAAATTCAGTTATGTCAATAAGTGATGATGTTCTCACAGCAACATAATTATCTGGTCTAATTAAATAAAAGGCCGGAGTTTCTATGCCATAAACTTTATGGGCAACTTCGTCTATATCAAAGTAAAGATTATCTAAATCTTCGTTAGTTTTTAGCGAGGAAGAAATTAAATACTGATTTACAAACGAAAACTTTACAGAAAAATCTTCTAAGGCTATATTTTTTTTAATCACCGTGCCGTTATCGAAATATATTAATTTCCACGTTGGTTTTAACAGAATTTTAAAAAGAGACACATCCTTATTATCCTTTGCAAAAAGTATATCTGCATCTTTAATACTGTAACCCGCCTTTATGCCCCCTGTTTTTAGTTTTTCAACGGTTAAGGCGCTTTTTTTATAATTTATCCCTAATTGGCTAAATGCTTGTATCATGGCAGATGCGCCACCTTTTTTTAATAAAAAAGGCCCTACATTCTTAACAAACCACTTCATAAACTTAGGCGGCGTCAAGGTATATTTCAATGAAGCGTTTTGTGCTTTTTCCATTGACGTACGCAGCGATAAACGTTCCGACTCGTAAGTTTTCAATAATATCGGATTTGCGTTATGTTTCACCGTGTCGAAAAGTTTCCAACCTAAATTAATACTATCCTGGATACCCGTATTTAAACCTTGCCCCCCATTAGGTAAAATTGCATTTCCTGAGTCTCCTGCTAAAATTACACGGTTGTCAATTAATGCAGGGGCTAAACCAGTGAGCAATTCTCCTTGGCTAAACCAAATTGGATCAGTTAAAGTAGCGGTATCGTCCCCTGTTATCTCTCTAAGTTTAGCTTGCATTTCCCCTAAAGTTGGCTTTCGGTCTGGGGTTTCTTTTGAAGAATCAAATGTTATAAATTTTGTAATCCCATCCAATAAAGGAATAACTGCACAAAAACCTGTATCGAAATAAAAAAGCCACATTTGTTTTATTTCGTTTAACCGTTTCCACTTTAATTTCGCATCAACTTGACGAACTGTAACTCCTGTAGAGATTGGTTTAAAATTCAAATTAGTATACGTTCTTGTAATACTTCTTGCACCATCGCAACCTACTACATATTTAAAGTTTTCACTCGTTTCTTTTCCACTAGTTTTAGTAGTAACTGTAACAAATTCAGTTTGCTGTTCTAATCCAATAAGTTCTGTTTCAAACAATACGTTAATATTACTTTGCTTTAAACTTTCATAAAGTGAACCATCAATTTTTTGTTGCCCTAATAACAAAACATTTTCATAAGAAGCCTCTATTCTTTTGTAAGAAATTGGACCTAAATTTCTATTGTACCCGTACATCATTAAGCGAGACATTTTACCTGCTTCTTCGTACATAGGGCTTAGAAGCCCATAGATTTCCAGTTTTTCCTGGCAACCCTGCATCAAATTCGTTGCTTTTGTAGCAGTCGAAACCCCACTTTGTTTATCTATTATTTTTACAGTCAACCCATGTTTGGTTAGTACCGAAGCCAGCGTCAAACCAGTTGGGCCCGCGCCAACAATCAAAACATCATTTTTAAACTCCATTTCTAATTTTTTTTACTAAATTAGGAATAAGATTTAAAAATGACTGTCAGTCATAAATAATCTGTTGTTAATTTAATTTCAAGTACTTATCGATAGCCCGAGAGTTGACAAAGGCTGAGAATTTTTTGCTGGCACAGAACTTTTAATACAAACGAGCTGTCTGCCATACAGTGATTCAATTATAAATTTGCATAAATATTAACTATTCTGTTAATCGGGTCCTTAACCTTGCCAAACCTCTGTCCCCAAAAAGCATCCCAAGGTTCAGCATAGCTTTCATATCCGGCATTCACAATACGGTTAGATATCTCATCTAAGTCCTCTGCTGTATCAACCATGAATTGAAGGTTTAGATTCTGCCCTACGGGCGTTTGATAATTGGGATCGGCTTGTTTTGCAATTTTTTCTGAAAGAAAACCTAATACGATACCATTAGGCGCTTCAAAGTCCACATTAAGTTCTCCATCAAGGCGGTCAGGGATCGGTAAGCCGAGTGTCCGGTAAAATGATAATGTTTTGCCCATATCGGCAGCCACGACATCAATTGTTTTAAGATTAATTGTCATATAGTATAAGTTTTTAAAAATAGCGATATTTGATTCTATTTTTGCATTGATCTAGCGCAACGTTTTTGCGATTTACAACATCTTGTAAGAAGCTTGAATATAAGTGAATAACGTCGTCGTGAGTTGTTCCGCTTTGGAAATTCGAACGTGATTCTCATACTTACCAGAGTAATGATCACTCTTGGTTATTAAGCCTCCATGCATTAAATCACCCGAATAAAATTTTAGGTCGAGTACCTTTTTCATTGGCCGGATTATTAGGAAAGTTTGCCGGTGCACAAAAACAATGCAGTTTTGTGTCGTGCTGACCAGCACAGATGGCCACTCTGCAACTTCAGCCAATATCTTGTCGAAAACTAAGATGAGCTCAGCTTCTGCGCCGGTAAACAAATTGTCAACACTCACCTTAACACAGTTGTGCCACTGGTTTTCTTTAACCAGTTCTCGTTCGCAGACAGGGCAGGTCCAGGCCATAGATTTTACGGGTGTAATAAGAACTAAGATTACTGTTTTAGTTCAAATTGAAAAACTGGCGTCTACCTGCTGTCAGCTTCTGTTGCTCTGGTTCAGCCCCGAACCAAAGCTCAATAGGTGACTGCCGCTAATTGCTTCAACGTCCAGCCCCACTATTGGCAATACTCTTATTAGCGGCAGGCATATTACTTGTCGGGATAAATTGCTTTAATGTGCTTAATGTGATTTGCTATCATCTTTTCAAGAATATTCTTGTCTATATCGGCAAGTGTCTTAATATGTACACACCCTTTTTCGGTTTTATGTTTTCCGAATTTTTCAAGCAAGGTTTCTCTGTCGTTAAAATTTCCTGATAAATAAATTGCAATGGATGATGCTCTTGGCGAGAATGCAACGTTTGGGCTGTCGCCTTCTCGTCCGCTTTCGTATTTATAATGGTGACTTCCAAAACCAACAATACCTGGTCCCCACATTTTTGGTTCAAGTCCTGTTTGATTTTTTATTAGGTGAACAAGACTAAAGCTGTCCTTTCGTTTTGTTTCATCTTTTACGCTGTTAATGAAGTCGTCAACGCTAATTGAAGTTTGTGTAGTTTTATTTTTTGCCATTGCTTTTTAGTTTAGTCTTTTTTGAAAACTGAAAGAAAAAGTGTGGGTTTAGATTTTGTTTCAAAAACTGATGGATAACTGTCGCCTTTAAGATTGTAGCAAATTGTTAGTCGCTTACTATTAAGTTTATAAATGGCTGTGAAATGCTTGCCGGCATTGATACCTTCTTTTCCGTAAATATCCATTTGCCCACTCTTATATTTCAATGTCCCTTTGTCCACACTCTCGGCGCTAAAAGTGTAAATACTGTCGCTAATAATCAGTTTTTGTTTTTGGAAAGCAACTGCTGGTAAATCCTTACCGCTAATTTCTTGCTTTATTGGTGTCCAACTACCATTAAGAAAATTTGAATTTAGTGGGGCTTTTTTTGTCGTTGCACAACCAACGGTCAAGCAAATAATTGTTAGAATAAATAAATTCCTCATACCGTTATTCTTTGTTAGTTAAAATTAATTTTTATTGTCTTGTTATATTGGAAAGCTATATTCATAGCCCCAAGCCGGCTTGCCGCGATGTAAAGAACAAAAAGCTGGGTCTTATTCCGGCAAGACCCAGTCTGCAAAACCTAGGTTGTGCCTTTAGCGTTTCTATTCTGTTCATCCTCGGACGGTTTAATCAAATCCTAACCTTTGGGCTCCCAGAGTTCAACCTTGTTGCCTTCAATGTCAATAATATGAACAAATTTTCCATAATCAGAGTCTTCGATCTTGTCTACAATGGTTACCCCTTCATTTTTAAGTTGCCCTACAAGTGCCTCTAAACCCTCCACTCTGTAGTTTATCATAAAGTCTTTTTCTGAAGGCTCAAAATATTTTGTGTTTTCTGCAAACGGGTTCCACTGGGTAAGCCCCTTTTTTGTGCTGTCATCAACCTCGCGCCATTTAAAGCTTGTTCCATACGGGGTGGTGTCAAACCCTAAATGCGTTTTATACCATTCGTTGACTGCTTTCGGGTCTTTGCATTTAAAAAAAATACCACCGATGCCTGTTACCTTTTTCATTTTTGTCGTATTAAAATTAGTCCGTTTAACAATTATTGTCTTGGAAGCAAAACCTAAACAAAATGAAGTGGCCATCCCTAAAATAAATATTGCTGTTTTGCTCATTTTGTTAAAAGTTTATGGTTTGTTCTAATATTGTTTGATGCAAAATTACATTGCCGCACTTTTCAATGCTTCAATATTAAACTTTTTCATTTTCATAAATGCCTCCAACACTTTTGGTGCTTTGTTGGGATCAGCCATCAAACTACCAAGAATAGAAGGGATAATCTGCCACCATAACCCGAAGGAGTCCTGGCACCAGCCACACCTATCCTCTTTTCCGCCTTCGGTCAGGTTAAGCCAAAAGAAATCAATTTCTTCTTGTGTATCGCAGTTGACCACAAGGCTGACACCCTGGTCAAAACAAAACTGATGTGAGCCGGAACTGTCCATTGCAGAAATTTTATAGCCATCAATGACAAACTGCCCGTATTTTTCGTGACCTTCAATATCGTGTTCTCCGACTTCATAACGGGCAATTGTATCTACGGATGAGTTCTTGAATAGGGAAGTATAGAAATCCATTGCTTTTTCTGCATTCCCGCTCTGGTCGTCTGTGAACATCAGGCTTGGATACGTTTGGGCTTCTTCTTTTACTTCAGGGTTACCGAGCGACAATTGCCAGGATACGCCATACTTATCTTCGACCCATCCGTACTTATCACTCCAGGGGTAACTGTTTAATGGCATCATTACCTTTCCCCTTTCAGCTAATGTATTCCAGGCATGGTCAATTTCTTCTGCAGATTCACAAATGGTAAAAAAGATACAGAAGGGTTGGGCTTAAAATTAGGGCCGCCGTTTAAACCCATAAACTGCTTCCCGTTTATTTGAAAAGTAACCGCCAGCGGTGTGCACATTTTCATTTCAGCATTGGTAAAAGCAACGCAGTAATGCCCTGCTGCCTCTTTGGCATTGCCATTAAACCAGATGCAGGGATATATCGATTTTTTCATTTGTTATTAAAATTAATCATCCAACAAACGCCATATTTATCTTTAAAGGAGCCAAAGTAATCTCCCCAGAACATATCA
>CAZZVO010000237.1:0-6369 GCA_964657505.1 uncultured Mucilaginibacter sp. | reverse complement strand
ATTTTCCTCGCCGTATTAATCACATTAACACCATTAAAACGCGTTGTTGCCGAGCCATGCGAAACCGCATTGGATTGCGAAGGCTGGCCTTTTCCATCGTTAAAAGCGCCGCCTAAACGGTAATCGCTTTCATCTGCAATTGCCGTGCACGAATTCCAGAATTCACGCGTGTTTGCCTGATAAGCCACATCGTTTAACATGCCAATGATTTTACCATTTTTGATCTCGTAAAAAGTCTGACCGCCAAATTGGAAATTGTAACGTTGTTGATCGATCGAGAAAGAACCATCACCAATAATATAAATCCCTTTTTCGGTGTTTTTGATCATATCATCCACACTCAGTTTTGTTTTTCCGGGTTGAAGCGAAACGTTCGCCATCCGCTGAAACTGCACATCGTTCCAGCTTTGTGCGTAGCAGCAGCCTTGAGATTCTTTTAAACCTATAATATGCGCCTGATCGCGAATCGCCTGGTAATTCACCAAAACACCATCACTAATCAAATCCCATTTCTTGCATTTTACACCTTCGTCATCGTAACCAACCGCACCTAAAGAACCCGGCTGTAATTTGTCAGCAACCACGTTAACCAATTTACTTCCAAACTGGAATTTCTTCGATTCCCATTTGTCCAAAGTTAAAAAGCTCGTTCCCGCATAATTCGCTTCGTAACCCAAAACACGGTCTAATTCGGTCGGGTGGCCAACCGATTCATGTATTGTCAGCCACAAATGCGAAGGGTCCAAAATCAAATCATATTTTCCCGGCTCTACTGTTTTTGCCTTGATCTTTTGGTTGGCGTCATCCGTTGCGGCTTTCACATCTTCCAGCATATCGTAACGATTTTTGTAACGTGTAACAATGCCGGCAACTTTATCCTGCGGGCGCGCATTCAAATATTCATGGCCCATTCCAACCGGCGAACTCAACGATTTGCGCGACTGGAACTTGCCCGAAGCCATATCAATTTTGGTAACCGTAAAACTTGGGAAAATGCGGTGAATATCCTGATCTATGTAAGAACCATCCGTAGAAGCAAAATATTTCTGCTCGTTAACCGCAAAATAAGTGGAGTTGATAAAACTCGCTCCGCCAGCTTTTGCCGCTGCATTTACGGATAGCAAAAGGTCGGTTTTATCTTTGATCGGCACTTCAAAAGCGTTAATTTCAATCGGCGTTTTCCAGCTAACTTCGCCATAACCTTTTTGCGGTGCCAACTGCACTGGTTCGGCCTGTATTTTTGAGTTGGCTTTGGCTACGGCAACAGCGCGTTCTGCAGTTTTGGCGATGTCTTCCTTCGTCATGTTGTTACTCGCCGCAAAACCCCAGCAACCGTTCGCAATTACACGGATTCCAACGCCTTGCGATTCCGTATTTGCAATGTTTTGCACCCGGTTTTCGCGGGTAATTACAGCTTGGTTCAGGTAACGGCCAATGCGCACATCGGCATAACTGGCACCTTTGGATTTGGCCGTGTTTAAAGCCACATCGGCCAATTGTTTTTTCAGTTTTACGTCGATGCCTTCGTATAAAGCAGCCATCGGGTCAATCGGCCGGGCAAATGCGTCCAAACCGGGCAACATCATCGAGCCAATGCCCAAGCCCGAAAGGTATAGAAAGTCGCTTCTTTTCAATTAATTATCCTCCAGAATTAAATTTGATTTATAAAAAGTTCCAATTTATGCTTTTAAGTTAAGGTTGATGAAGAAATGTTTATAACAATTTTGTTTCAACCCATAAATAAGCGCAGGAAAGTAAAAAGAGTAGGTAAAACCAAATTGGCGGCACAAAAATCTGTTCTTCTTTTTGCTGATTTTGAACATTTTGCTGCTTCGCCGGAAATTGTCGCGCGTATTGTTTCGTTAACTTAATTTTTTCCGAAGCTTTCAAAGTTTTCCAATCCGAATCATCAAAAATATAAACCCAATTATTTGTGTTTGTGCCGAGAGAAACAGGAAGCCAGCCAGATTGATCCGACCAAAAAGTTCCTTCCTTCAAAAACGGAATTGCTGGATTTTGACTGAGGGAAACCGCTTTTCCGTTAACTTTTAAAGCCGTAACCGGATTACTGCTTTCGGTATAAATGCCCGACATACTGTTTTTACCGGCATAAATTTCGGTGAAAACAGTTTCTCTTCGGCTGATTTTTTTGGAGGCTTTTGATAACAGCATCGACCAAAATGCGGTGTATGCTGCCTGTTTGCCCGAAAGTTGCAAGCTAAATGTGTTATTTAACGTAGATAAAAGCAATTTCCCGGAACCATAAAGTTTACTGTTGACAACCAAATGCGCCGCTTCATCCTGCACCAAAGCCTGCGAATTTTGCTGGTTCTTGATGAAAGTCGGATGATCGGCAGCAATCATCAAACGCGTTCCGGCAGCATCGTTCAGCTTTAAAATCAACTGTTTCTGCGGATTTTCGGAAGCATAAATTGTAAAGTTTTGTTTGATAAAAGAAGCATCGGCCGTACTGTCTGCACGGATAATCAAACCCATTCCTTTTGCGCTGGTTTGCGCTAAAATTGTGGAAACTTCTGCTTTGCTCAGATTTCCAAATTCAGCGGCATCGGTAATCAACACATCAAATATTTCGAGTAGCGCAGGCGTAATTTTTTCCAGCGGAAACTTGTTCAAATTGGCAAAATCAGTCGTGGTTTTGTTTTTGCTGATGTTGCTTCTACTCGCCACTTCATAAGCATTTTCAGCCAGCCAGTTCTTCAAAAAACGGCTTTCAAAATCTGGCGAAGCCGAAAGCATCAATACTTTCAAAGTTTTTTGCGGTTCGATTGTAACCGGGAGCTTTTCATTCTCCACCGTATCTTTTCCCGACATCGCCAGCAATTGAAAAACTGCCCGGCCGCTTTCTTTTGGAATTGTACCGAATGAAAACTCAATGCTTCTTTTAGCACCAATTTTTACGGAATCCAAACCGGTGTTCAAACCTTTTAAAACCAGTTTAATTTCACCGTTGGTTTGGTTGAGAAAATTGCCTTGAACTTTAAAACTTTCGCCAGCATTCAATCTGTGGATCCAGTTCAGTTTTGAAATCCCGGAAGGCAATTTCGGCGCAGTGAAATTGATGGGCAATTGGTTTAAACTTTGCAGTTCCTCTTCCTCCAAACCAAAACCTAAAATATGCAGACTTGCATTGGCCGGAATTGTATTTCGCCACAAACCTAAGTCTGCAATAAATTGAATATTAGGCGATTTTAAAGTTTGAAAAACGGCTTGATCAGCCGTATAAATAAGGTTTTTCTGCGGAGAAGGTTTTTGATATTTCTCCAAACTATCTTTGTTGAAACCATCCGTCAGCAACAATATTTCCTTGTCAAAACTAATGCTTCTTTTACCATGATAAATTGGCGGAATTGCTAAGCAAACCAAACTAACAACCGCCAAAACCGAAGCCAGCAAACGCCAAATTAAATGCGATTTATTTTTCCGCCCAATCTCTTTCCAAAACAGGAAAACGAGCAGCAAAACAGAAACAGCAATCACCGAAATATTCCAAGCCATCGTTATCGGTTCATGCGGTTTAAGTTTTTAAAATAGGAGCTTGCCAAACCCAAATCCGGGCTGTTTGCTGTTGGTTGCGGCAGTTTTGCAACGGACGGCAACATTTTTTGAATGGCTTTTTCGACCACCAAAATATCCTGCTGACTGATGTTTTTAGGCTGATTAATTTCTGCCAAAATCTTTCGGAAAGCCGTTACTGCCGACAAATAAACCGACGGTTGCGTCGCTGCTTTGCTGCTCAGTTGCAAATTGGTTTGCCGCAAAATTTGTTGCGAACCGGCACCCAAACCAGTTCCGTTTCTAAGCTGATGAAGCAAAGTAGCCGATTGCCGCAAAGCCAAATTTGGGTCGGACTGTTTTTTAAAATCCTGCTGGTTTACAGGTTCAATAATTTTGGTGAGATCGCCGGTCAGCCTTTTTTCTGCCGGTTTTAATGGGGCAATTTTAGCGCTCGTTTTGGCTACATAAGCACGCGATTTTTGCTGCAAATCTTTTAGTAAACGCAAAGCTTTGTAAGCAAAAGGCAACGCTTCTTGTGGTTTGTAGGTTCGCAAACGCAGCTCAGCACTCCACATTTCGTTCAAAGTTGCTTTGAGCTGATTTTTAGTTTCCGGCTCTAAAAAACTGGCGTCTTCGGCATTGTCGTGCTTATCGGTATATGCGTCTAAAATTTTTGATGCGTTGCTAAAATCTGCCGGATTTGACAGCGAATTTGCACTTTCCAAATCACCGCCAGATTCAGATTCTTCACCTAAAAACTTGCCGTAACGCAACCGCAACAGCTTCTGATCGAAACCTAAATTGTTACTTCGTTTTTTAAATTCTTCAACTTTGATTGTGTCTTTTTCGCGCAGCAATTGCTCCGTTTCAATAATGATTTGCCGCTCACTTCTAAACAACTCCGGCTTCACATCTAAGCTGTTCACCATGCCTTCCATTTGCATCAACTTGGCTGTATCGGCAATAGAAACAATGTAAACTTCCGAACGCGTTTCCTGCTTGTGATTGTCGGTTGCTTTCACATAAAAATACAGCTCATCACCTGGCTGCATCCCTAAAGCCTTCAAATCCAAGGTTTTTTGCAGTTGATATTGCGTTTGATGTCCGTTAAAAGCCGCATCAAAAGTTAATTTTTGCTCTTTAAACTTCACTGCTTCGCCGCTTCCGCTGGCAATCGTGGCGTTAATATATGCTTCGCTGATGCCATAATCATCGCTCAATACTGTTTTTAGCAAGGTTTTTTGTGGTTCGCCAAAATCAATTACGGTTGTTGGTTTTGGTGTTTGGATGCGGATTACCGGCGGCAAATCTTTGATCACTTCAATTTGATACAAATCCGAAATTTTACCATCCAGATTTATCTGATAAAATCCCGGCGCATAGATCATTTTTGCCGTTTTCCATGAAGTACGATCTGCATTTGCTACTTTTAAGGCTAATTTTTCATGGTCGTTAAAAATCAAACTTACCTGTTTTACGGCTTTATTCGTGTTGATTTCCCAGCTTACGGTTGCGCCATCTTCTGCCGAGATTGAAAATTTTTCCTGCTCGCGACTACTTTTGCCGGTGTAACTTGGAGGCGTAATTTTTAGGTTGAAGTGATTGATTTCCGGCAAAATAACTTCTGGTTTTGCTTGCTTTTCTGTTTCGTTTAGTGCTTCTTTTATCGGGTCAAATTGTCGACTTCGGGATTTCATAGTGAATTTTGTAAACGAAAAACTAAAAGCCACAATACCGAGGAAAGTTAAGGTTGCAAAATATAATTGTTTGTTAAGTGTTTTGGGGTGAGGCAGTTGCTGTAAAACCTGTTCTACTTTTTGTCTTTGTAATTGTTCTAAAAGATTGAGAGAACCAGTAGTTTTTAGGCTCAATTCTGCACTTTCTTCCAACTCTGGGAAACGGTAATTAAGAGAACGTGCAACCTCTTTAACCGTTATTTTCCAGGAAGAGTTTAGAGATAAAAAAAGCGTAGCAAAAGCAAAAAACATTGGTAAAACTGACCAAAAAGAAAGCGAAAAAAGCACATGAAAAATAGTGGTTGAAAACATTGCCGCCGATAAAGCCAGCAAAACAAGTGCAAGCAAATTACTGCGCGTCCATCTTTTTTGCCAGTTGCTGATGACCAATTTTCCCTTTGCTTCAGACATAATTTATTTCTTTTTTGGTTTGGGTTGAAACAATCCTTTCCGCCAGAAAAACGAGGAATAAGGCAATCCAGAACGCGTGTTTCAGGTCGGTCAAATCCTTTGGTTTTGTAGTTTTTGAGCTAAAATCCGGTTCTTTTTCTACGTTAATTTGCTGCTGATTTGAACCAATAATCCTTTTATCGTAAACCCCAAAATTAGGTCGCGGATAGCTTTTCAAAATCAAATTCAGCATTAGTTTTGGGAAATCATTGTTCCAAACCAAATCGTTCCAACTTGGGTTAAAGCGACTGTAAAAGCGATAGAAGTTTCTATTTCCTAAATGTTGACTGCTTAAAATTGGCTCGCCAAAACCATTCTGCCAAACATTTTCGGTCGTTGCGTTGATGCTTCTTTTATCGGGTAAAATTTGTTGATATAAATTGATTGGATCGCCAGGATTTTCGCTGCTGATCCAGGAATTGATAGTTTGCGTTTTACCGTTTTCGTACTCAAAAACATTTCCGTCGACAGTTAATTTTGGAGAATTTGAAGGAAAACTTTGGCTGGATAACCAGAAAATCCAGTTTTGTTTTGTCGGGATTTGGTTGAAATTATTGGCCAAATTGATCTTCATTTTCCGTCCGCTAAACTTTTTAACTGCTTGTAAAGCAGCGTTTAAATAAGCGGCATCCGCAGGAAACTGGTTTTGATAAATCGTGATTTTTAA
>CAZZVO010000236.1:0-6426 GCA_964657505.1 uncultured Mucilaginibacter sp. | reverse complement strand
TGAAAAGCGGCCCTAAGCCGCTTTTCTTATTTTAGCCCAAATTTATTAAATGAACAAGGCAGAAGATTTTATCCGGCAAAAATTAGCACAACGGTTGCTCGACGATAACTTTAGGATGCTAAAAACAGCATCGGGTTTGGTTGATTTTTGTTCGAATGATTATCTTGGTTTTGCCCGTTCGGGGAAATTAAAAGCTTTAGTCCAGGCTGAACTTGAAAAATATCCGGATTATTTAAATGGTTCTGGCGGGTCGAGATTGTTATCCGGGAATACCATTTTTATTGAAGAATTAGAACAGCAAATTGCAAATTTTCATCAGGCAGAAGCTGGGTTAATTTTCAATTCTGGTTACGATGCAAACTTGGGTTTGTTTGCAAATTTGCCGCAACGCGGAGATACCATTATTACAGATCAATTGATCCATGCTTGTATTATTGATGGTGCAAGATTAAGTTACGCCAATCGTTTTACTTTTAAACATAATGATTTGGATGATTTGGAAAACAAACTTAAAAACGCAACAGGAATAATTTACGTTGGGGTTGAAAGTGTGTATTCGATGGATGGCGATTTGGCACCGTTAAAAGAAATCATCCAATTAACAGCAAAATACAATGCCAATTTAATTGTGGATGAAGCGCATGCAACCGGTGTTTTTGGAAAAGGTTTGGTACAATTGTTAAACTTGGAAAATCAGGTTTTTGCAAGGACTGTAACTTTTGGAAAAGCTTTGGGTTCGCATGGTGCAATTGTTTTGGGTAGCAATAACTTGCGTAATTATTTAATCAATTTTGCACGTTCATTTATTTATACAACTGCGCCGTCTTTTCATCAATTGGTAACTACAAAAATGGCTTATCAGTTATTAGAAGATTCGGAAGAAGAACAAAGCCAACTGCAAAGTTTAATTGGTTTGTTTAAAAAAGAGTTACAAAAGAAGCATCAAAATTTATTGATCGAAAGTAACAGTGCCATTCAATCCATGTTGACTCCAGGAAATTATCATGCCAAAAAACTTGCTTCAAATTTACAGGAAAATGGATTTGATGTACGTGCTATTTTAAGTCCAACAGTTCCAATTGGAATGGAAAGATTGCGAATTTGCTTGCATAGTTATAATAGTGAAAGTGAAATTATTGGACTTACGGCTTTAATAAACAAGGTAGAACTTTAAGCCAATCAATATTAACAATGAACCATCAACTATGAACAAAACCTCAAAACCAATTTTTGTAACCGGTATTGGAACTGGTGTTGGAAAAACTTATGTTTCGGCACATTTGGTAGAAACCATGCAGGCCGATTATTGGAAACCGATACAATCCGGGGATTTGGATGATACCGATACGATGAAAGTTAGAAGCATGCTTAAAAATCCAATTTCAGTTTTTCATCCAGAAGCTTATCGGTTAACGCAACCTTTTTCTCCGCATAAATCTGCAGAATTGGATGGAATTGTGATTGATCCTGCAAAAATAATTCTCCCTCAAACTCAAAACCAATTGATTATTGAAGGTGCTGGCGGATTGATGGTTCCGCTAAACGATCACTTTTTAATGATCGATTTAATTACGCAATTACAGGCTGAAGTTATTTTAGTTGTAATGCATTATTTGGGAAGCATTAACCATACCTTGCTTTCTATTGAAGTTTTAAAAAGTTATGGTTTGCCAATTAACCGCGTAGTTTTTAATGGCATAAAAGAAGTATATTCGGAAAGTTTAATTAGAGGTTTGCATCCTGAATTGCGTTATGAGTATTTGGATTGGATAGAAAGTTAGTTTTTCTTGTACGTTCTTTTGCTTGATCAAAAGAACCAAAAATCAAGAATGCCGGATCGCCTCCGGGCGGCATTCAGCCCACCGCTCCTGGGCGCATACCTTTCTATTTCTCGTTCCGGTTTTATAGAATAGAAACGTTTTTTCATTTCGACCGAAGGGAAAAATCTTATTTCAATATTACAAGTTTAAATTGCTTTGAAGAAGATTTCTCTCTCTGGTCGAAATGACAAATTATCATAAATTAACTAACACCAACGCCAACTTCTTTTTCCAAACCTTCAACCCAAGTTTCAAACAAAGCTGTTTCTATGGATACTGCTTTTATAGCATGTTTTTCCCAATCTGAAGAAAAATGTTGCAACTGGTTTAACATTTCTTCCAAGTGCCCTTCTTCTTCTAAAATAATTGATTTTACATTTACTTTGCTTTCTGCTTCCGTTAAAGCTTCCTGGTAAATTGGATACAATTCATCGGCACGAACTTCTATGGCATAAGTAACTAATAAATAAGCTGCAAACCGAAGTTCTTTTCCTTGCAATCCAAGTTCAGTTTTTAAATATCTGCAAACTTCTACATCCAAACGATTGAGGTAAAACTTGCTGTCGCGCGGTGCAAGTAAGTAATTAGTTGCGTAAGTTGGACATAAGTTTTCACCTAATTTCTCCAATTGTTTTTTGAGATAGAAAGCGTGACGGTGCTCTTCCGCGGCATGTTTTAAAATAATATAAGTTACAGTTTCGGTATCTTCACTTGCAGATATTTTTCGCGCGCCTGTGTTTTCCATCAGCGACAATGTATTTAGCCATTTAGCATGTAATTGTGGATTGGCAACGATAGCTGGTAAAATGTAGTTAAGTTTCATGGATTAAATTTTTTCGAGTGCGTCTTCAACAGCCACGTAAAGCTGATCCAATTGTGCATCGGTAATACAATAAGGCGTTAAAAAATAAATGATGTTGCCCAACGGCCTTAAAATAATTTGTTTGTTCAGGAAAAACTGGTAAAGCTGGTCGCGCAGGTTGCTGAAATAGGAAGTTCCGGCTTCAACATTCCATTCCATTGCCAGGATTGTTCCGGTTTGGCGGACAGCTTTTAACTTTGGATGGATGTTGTTTTTATCGGCAAAAAGTTGGTGCCGATTACAAATCCGATCAATATTTTCCATCGTTTCCGGTTGAAGGAACAAATCCAAACTGGCTAAAGCAGCAGCACAAGCTACGGGATTTGCAGTGAAAGAATGGCCGTGAAAAAGCGTTTTGTGTTTATCTTCTGATAAAAAAGCCTCGTAAATTTGATTGGTGCAAGTAGTAATTCCCAGCGGCATTGTTCCGCCGGTTAAACCTTTGCTAAAACACATTAAATCAGGCTTTTCCTGCAGATGATCGCAGGCAAAACGTTTTCCGGTGCGGCCAAAACCAGTCATTACTTCATCTGCAATTAGCAAAATATTTTCCTGCCGGCAATACTTCATCAATTCATCCAAGTATTTCGCTTCATACATCAACATTCCAGCAGAACCTTGTACTAATGGTTCAAAGATGAAGCAGATTAGTTCGTCGCTAATAGCTGATAGCTGATTTTTAATCGCTTCAATATTTTCTTCACTTGGAGGGTCAATAAACTCAACTTCAAACAAATATTGATCAAAAGAAGCCGTAAAAGCAGAGCGTGCACTTACAGACATTGCACCAAAAGTATCGCCGTGATAAGCATTTTTTAAGGCCACAATTTTAGTACGCGGTTTACCTTGGTTGCTCCAAAATTGCATGCACATTTTCAGCGCAACTTCTACTGCCGTAGAACCATTATCAGAATAAAATACTTTTTGCTGGTTTTGAGGAAGGATTGAAAGTAAACCTTCTGCCAATTGGATAGCAGTTGGATGTGTAAAACCAGCAAAAATTACATGCTCCAAAGTTTGCAATTGTGCCGAAACTTTTTGTGCAATATAAGGATGTGCATGCCCATGAATGTTGACCCACCAGGACGAAACGGCATCCAAGTAAGCTTTGCCTTCATCATCAAACAACAAAGCTCCTTCACCGCGGACAATTGGAATTGGCGGCGCAGCCGTTTGCATTTGTGTGTACGGATGCCAGATTACTTTTAAATCTCTTTCAATCCAATTCATTTGTAATTTTTTAAAAGTAGTTCCACCGCTTTTTGATCGGCTGGAAAAGTAACATCTTCTGTTTTCAATTGATCCAAGTTTAGCCAACGGAAAGCTTGTAAAATCCCGCCTTCTTCTTCCACATCAACAAAATCAAACGGTACTGTTTTTATCGATAGTTTTATGGGAGAAGTATTTTTAACAAGGTAATAAATGCTGATGATTTGTGTATCATCAAACGCAGATTTTAAGTAGAAATCAGTTGTATAAAAGTGACTGATAATCTCGATTTCGAAATTACATTCTTCCATAAACTCACGCTTCAAACCATCTAACAAACCTTCGCCATATTCTAAACCTCCGCCTGGAAACTTAGAAAATTTCATTCCGTATTCTAGTTCATCGCTTATTAAAAGCTGGTTGTTTTCATTCACCAGCAAACCGTAAACACGAACGTTAAAAGGATATTTTTTCAGCATAAATTTTTACGTGATAAAAGAAGCATTACTTATAAAATGCTAACGGTTTCGTCGGTAGCAAAATGTTTGTTGTTTTGCGCCACACGTTCCATATCCCAAACGTAATCTTCTGTTTTTTCATGGGCGCGTATCGGGCAGTTAGGCATTCGGCAATAGTAGCAGCATTGCGGCAAACAAGGATCAGCATGGATAAAAAATTCGGTTTTGATGTGTGCAAACTGGTTTACCAGCCGATCAGCCTTGGAAACTTCTTCGTGCACACGTGTTAAGTCGAAATAGTTGGGCAAAGTCATGTGGCAATCGATATGTAATTCATTTCCATAACGTTGCGCCCGCATATTATGAATGTCGATCCATTCCACTTTGCGGTTATCGTTCATGATCTTCAAAATATCATCCACCATTGAAAAATCGGCTTCATCCATCAATCCTGCGACAGATTTCCGCACCAATTTGTAAGCCGTAAAAACAATAAACAAACCGATGGCGATAGAAAGTATGCTATCCAACATCGAAATTTTGGTGAAATAAATCAGCACCAAACCGAGCACCAAACCTGCGCTCGTTACCGCATCCGTAATTAAATGGCGGCCGTCGCCTTCAATCGTAATCGACAATATTTTTTTACCTTCTTTAATCATGTAAAAACCGAGCAGTCCGTTAATGATGCCGGTAATGCCGATAATTAAAGCACCGGTAAGCAATTGCTGTACTTCGTGCGGGTAAAAAAGGTTGTAGATAGATTTTACAATGATGATTATTCCGGCCACCATAATCAGCGCACCTTCCAAGAAAATCGAAAAAAACTCCACTTTGCCGTGGCCATAAGGATGGTTAATATCGCGCGGAAGGGCAGAAAACCAAATGCTGAAAAATGCAAAGGCGCTGGCCACTACATTCACAATACTTTCGGCAGCATCGGTTAAAATGAAGTTGGAATCAGTGATGAAATAAGCTGTAAACTTGGCAATCATCAGGATAAACCCGGTGATCAAAGCATACAGGATGATTTTTTTTTGTAATTGCACCATACTGTTTTTATGCCACAAAAATATAAAATAACACGCCGAAACCGCCTTAAAGTTATTTTCTATATTTGCCGCCAACAATCCAATCAGTATGAGTATTTTAAGTGACAGAATAAACAATCTTTCCGAATCCGCAACCATTAAAATGGCTAAAATGGGCCGGGAATTAGCTGCAAAAGGCGTAGATGTGATCAGTTTGAGTTTTGGCGAACCCGATTTCCACACACCAGAACATATTAAAGCCGCCGCCAAAGAAGCGATGGACAAAAATTTTACCTACTACACGCCCGTGGCCGGTTACCCGGATTTGCGCAAAGCTGTTGCCCAGAAATTAAAAACCGAGAACAATTTAGATTACGATGCTTCAGATATTGTAGTTTCTACCGGCGCAAAGCAGGCCATCGCCAACGCCGTTTTGTGTTTGGTGAACCCGGGCGATGAAGTAATTATCCCAACGCCTTACTGGGTTTCGTACTCGGAAGTGGTGAAATTGGCCGAAGGTGAATCTGTTTTTGTGAACGCTACGGCCGAGCAAAATTTTAAGATTACACCCGAACAATTAGAAGCGGCCATCACGCCAAAATCTAAATTGTTTATGTTTTCTTCGCCCTGCAACCCAACCGGAAGCGTTTACAGCAAAGAAGAACTGGCTGGTTTGGTTAAAGTTTTTGAGAAATATCCGCAAATTTATATCATGTCGGACGAGATTTATGAGCATATTAGTTATCTGCAAAAACACGAATCTATCGCGCAGTTTGAATCTGTAAAAGACCGCGTGATCATTATCAACGGATTTTCTAAAGCTTATGCGATGACTGGTTGGCGTATCGGTTACACAGCATCCAGCAAAGAAATTGCTACCGCTTGCGATAAATTACAAGGACAAATCACTTCCGGAACTTGCTCTATCACGCAAAAAGCTGGTGTTGCTGCGCTGGAAGGTGGACTTTCATCCGTAGAAGAAATGCGCGTGGAATTTAAAAAACGCCGTGATCTGGTTTATGGTTTGCTGCAGGAAATCCCAAACA
>CAZZVO010000235.1:0-6442 GCA_964657505.1 uncultured Mucilaginibacter sp. | reverse complement strand
TAAAAAAGACCAGGATAAAAAAGATCAGCAAAAACAGCAGCAACAACCGAATAGCGTTTCAAAAGACGATGCCCAACGGATGCTTGACGCGCTGAACAACCAGGAACAAGGCACGCAGGATAAGCTGAAAAATAAAAAGCTAAAAGGTGGCCAGGCTCAGGTTTTAAAAGATTGGTGATATTGCTGCTTTTAAAACACAGAAACTTGTTTGATTGATGATACTTCTTTTATCACCCAAAAACTTTAAACCCTGATGCTTCTTTTATCAGCATAAAAATTTAAACGTTAAAAAATACATGTGTAAAAGAAGTATGGCCAATTTTCCTGATGTAATTATAAACAGGTTCTAAATGAAAAAAAGATTTGGCATTATATCGATTCTACTGCTATGCTCAACGCTGCTGTTTGCCCAGGCAAAATTTGTAGCCACCGTAAGCAAAAGCAATGTTGGTGTAGGCGAACAGTTTGAGGTTGATTTTACTACAAATTCCAGCGGAACCCGTTTTACGCCGCCTAATTTTAACAATTTCCAGGTATTGTCCGGGCCAAATATGGCATCCGATATGACTTCCATCAACGGAACTAATACCCTCACCATTACGTACAGCTACATTCTGGCAGCCACAAAAGAAGGCACATTTACCATTGATGCCGCGGCTATCGTAGTCAACGGACACACTTTAATTACCGGTTCTACCAAGATTACGGTGAAAGGTCAGGCACCTCCTCAGCAGCAAGTACAGCAGTCCGCAGCTCCGGTTGATAATAGTAAAGTGGATAGCAAGGATCTTTCCAAACAAATATTTATCAGGGCTGTGGTTGATAAAACCCATGTTTTTGTGGGAGAGCAAATTAAAGTAACTTATAAAATTTATACCCGCGTTGGTATCCTCGGCGGCCAGCCGGATAAAGCGCCGGACTTGAACGGTTTCTGGAACCAAGATGTAGTCAACAAAAACCCCAACGCACCCTGGAAAAGCGAAGTTTACAAAGGTTTAAAATACAACACCACCACAGTAAAACAGACTATCCTTTTCCCGCAACATGCTGGCGATCTTTCTATCGATCCATTGTCTATCTCTTTTGCATTACGGTTGCCGTTGCCTCAAAGAAATATTTTAGGCACCATGTATGATGATTTTAAGGATGTTAATTACCAGGCCAAAAGCCTTCCGATAACCATCCATGTTGTGCCTTTGCCGGAAGCTGGAAAACCGGCAGATTTTAGCGGAGCTGTTGGATCGTTTACAGTTTATACCGATGCCGATAAAAAGGAATTAAAAGCCAACGAAACTTTGAATTACACGGTTGATATCTCCGGAACGGGCAATCTCAACCTAATCAACGCACCTAAAATTACGCCGCCGGTCGATTTTGAAAAATACAATCCCAAAACAACCGATCTCATTACGGTTGATTCGAACGGCGTTTCCGGCAGCAGGCAATTTAGCTATCTGCTTATTCCGAGGCATCAGGGCAATTTTTCGCTTAACCCTGTTAGTTTTACTTATTTCAATCCCGCTACTAAAAGATATATCACGATTCCGGCAAAAGTGCAGAGCATTAAAGTGAATAAAGGTGATGCCCAAGCCAACGTACCTGCTTTCAATTCGTCGGATCAACAGGATATTAAGTTGTTGGGAAATGATATCAGGTATATCAAAACCGCTTCAGCCGACCTTAACAAAGATGGCGAAAACTTCTATAATTCTGCCTGGTACTATATACTGCTTTTAGCGGGTCCAATTTTGTTTGCATCGGCATTATTTTACCGCAAGTGGAACGAGCAATATAACAGTGATGCGGTTAAAGTTAAAAGCAGGGAAGCTGGAAAAATGGCCGCCAAACATCTGTCATTTGCACAAAAGGAATTAACGGCTGGTAAAAAATCGGCTTTTTACGATGCCGTTGCCAAAGGCTTGTATGGTTATTTAAGTGATAAACTGAACATACCGGTGGCCGATCTAAATAAAGAAAACATTGTTGCACAATTGGAATCCCGTTCGCTCAGTACGACAACCATTAATCAATTGGTTGAGACGATGGACCTTTGCGAAATGGCGCGTTTTGCACCAGTAACAGGAATATCAGACCAGCAGGTGTTCGACAAAGCAAAAACTACAATCAATGAAATTGAAGATAAAATATAAACAATCCGTTTGCTGTTTTGGGCTTCTGCTCATGCTTCTTTTACCCTTGTTTTCTTTGTGCGATGATCAAGCGAATTCTTTATTTCAAAAAGGAAACCAGTTGTACGCCAAGGCACAATATCAGCAGGCGGCGCAAACTTACCAGCAGTTGTTAAAAAACGGCTACACTTCGGCGGCTGTTTATTTTAACCTGGGCAATGCTTATTACAAGTTAGAAGATTTTCCGTCCGCTATTCTCTATTATGAAAAGGCGCGGAAACTTTCTCCGAATGATCAGGAAATCAATATCAACATTCAATTTGCCAACTTAAAAATAGCAGACAAAATTGAACCGCAGCCTGATTTTTTTGTCAGTCGCTGGTGGCATAATTTCATCCTGATATTATCGGCCAACACACTTTCCATACTTAGCGATTTGTTTTTTTTAGGTGGATTCCTGTTGCTGATTGTCTACCTTTTTACCAATTCGATCCTGCTTAAAAAAACAGCTTTTTACATTGGTTTTGTTGGGATTTTGGTTGGATTGATCACTATCTTCATGGCTAACAGACAAGTTAATTACTTTAACACACACCGCCAGGCCATTATATTTAGCAGTGCCATCACCGTAAAAGGCTCGCCCGACGCTAATGCCAAACCATTATTTGTAATGCACGAAGGGACAAAAGTTGAAGTAACGCAAAAAAATGGAAATTGGATAGAAATCGAACTGCCCAATGGAAATTCCGGCTGGATCACCGTTGATAATGTGAGATATATTTAGGGAATTGAAGTTTGTCCAACTAATTGGATGCGCTTCTTTTATCACATCAAAACTTGTGTTTCTGTAAGCGAAATCATAAAGCTTACTTTGGTTTTATAGTGATAAAAGAAGCATCCTAATCATTAATCTCATTTCAAATTTGAAATATTAATAAATGCTGTTTTTACCGGAATAAAAAAGCCCGCGGTTGGGGACTTGGTTTTG
Organism: uncultured Mucilaginibacter sp.; assembly: GCA_964657505.1. Taxonomy (GTDB): domain Bacteria; phylum Bacteroidota; class Bacteroidia; order Sphingobacteriales; family Sphingobacteriaceae; genus Mucilaginibacter_A. The sequence goes on along the minus strand of CAZZVO010000235.1, from coordinate 3,325 downwards.
AAAGAAGTTAGTGTGGTAAAAGAAGTATAAGCCTCAATAATAATCAGGCAAATTGAACTTGCCAATTTTTGGTTTTAATATTGAATTTAACATAATTAAAACACTTGGCTTGGAGTGATAGGATAATAAGTTCGATCCACTAACTTATGTGGGTAATATAATCCCTGATTCATAATATATCCTTACAAAGAACTTAACGTTCGTTTTATTTCGATTTCTTTTTTTAATTTTTCACCAAATACTTGTCTAAATTTCAACAATTTCTCAATACACCAAATTCTAATTTCATCTAATATTTGATCATCTGCCCATATGTCTCCGTCTCTATAAATTGCAATTCTTGATGCCCTTCTTGTAGGAAGTTCCTCAAAAATAATTTCTTCTCCGAATTCCCGCTCTAATTCTACTTTTTGCAACTCAAAAGTTTTTAAAATTTCTTTATTAATATTTTGATCTCTGGTATCAATATAAACTTCTGTCCTAATTTTCCCTCTAGCAAAAGAACAACCATATGTACAACCTTTACTACCAGATGTAAAGCTATACCAACTTTGAGGTTGACCAGTTTTAGCATTGGTAAATCTAAAGTTCTCTCTTAATTCATCTATTAACTTTTGAAAAAATGCACGATAGTATTCATTAATCTCTGTAGATGCGGGTGTATCAATATTCCTACCTAACTTAGCCCATTCATTAGGAGATGATTTAAGTTTGAAATTTAGTGCTGGTTTAGAATCATCAATCCTAATTAGATTGGCTTCCACTGCAAAAAACTCTAAATTGTCATTAGTGTTGTTGTTTAGCCAATCGATTGCGGAACGATGCTCTTCAGTAACTTCTTGCGATACCCAAATTATTATTTGAGCATTAAAAAAGGAAGCATAAGTAATTAATTGTCCTAAATGCTTATGGTCTGTTTTGTAAATTTGATTTTCAATTACTACAACTTTATTAGTAGAAATTTCTTTAGCTAAAATATCCAATTTAAAAGTTCCAGCATATACTTCAGTTTGTTCTACTTGAAGTTGTAAATCTCCCAAAGCCTGACCAAGTTTATCAATATTTTTGGAAAGCCAAGGAGTAAAATGCCTTTCTTCATGCTGCCAAATTTGATTCATTGGAATATTTTCAATTTGTCCAAATTCAATGTTATCCATTTTTAGTATTTTATGTTATATATTGTATTTTGACAATTAATTTTAACTTTCTACTTACATCACACGTAACTTTAAAAAGCTCGCTTCATCCTTCCCTCCATAAACCTTAATTGTAGCCTTCTTAAAATCTTCCGGTTTAGCTTTCATAATATTCATAAATTTCTGCGGATTGCGGTCGATCAAAGGAAACCAGGTACTTTGCACCTGCACCATCAAACGATGCCCTTTTTTAAACGTGTGCAACACATCCTGCAACTCAAAATTAACAGGCGTAACTTTTCCAGGAACAAAAGGTTCCGGCTTAGAAAAACTGTTGCGGTATTTGCCGCGCATGGCTTCGCTTCTAACCATTTGTTCATAGTGCGAAAGCGTAACATTTACACCGGTAAAAGAAGTATTCTTGGTTGAATCCGGATAAACATCAATCACTTTTACCACAAAATCTGCATCGGTTCCGGTGGTCGAAACTTTCAAGTTTGCCCAGATGTTTCCGGCTAAAGTTAAATCTTCACTTAGAACATCGGTTTGATAAGTTAAAACATCTGGCCGTGTCGCAGCGAAACGTTGATCGGCCGTCATGTATTCGCGATCCATATCCATTGAATTGCCGTTGATAAAAGGGACAGGTTTGTTCGGATCAGAAATATAGCTGTCAAAAGAAGCATTGGTTTTTGGTGCCTCAAAAGAAAGTTTTCCGTTGGGAAGAAAATATAAATTCTTCTCCTGAGCTTCTTTTGGCGGCCAGTTTTTGTAGTTTTTCCACTGGTTGGTTCCGGTTTGGAATGTGGAAACCGGCTGCAAATCCAGTTCTGTTCCTTTTAAATAATGACTGAAAAATTTAAACTCAATGTTTTCGCGGTAAAATGGGCCAGTCGGGCCACCAAAACCAACATCGCCTAAATGATCGCCGTTTCCTCTCGCCCAACCACCGTGAACCCAGGGTCCCATTGCAAAATAAACCGGCGTTGCAGGATTATTTTTAGCCAAAGTTTTATACGTGTTGATTGCGCCGTATAAATCTTCCGCATCGTACCAGCCGCCGGTAACCAAAGTTGCTGTTTTGATGTTGGTTAAATGCGTCAAGACGTTTCGGTCTTTCCAATGCTGATCGTAATCCGGATGGTCCAGCATTTCGTTCCACAAACGGATTGTATCTTTATAATATAGATCGTTTGTGTTTTTCATGGTAGCCATTTTCATGAAAAAATCGTAACCATCTTCTGTTCCGGCGTTAAAGCGCGCACCTCGCCGTTGCGTTGGTTTATCATCCTGACGATTGGTGAAACCCGGATAAAAACCAAAGTTTGCCACCAGCATGAATGCGCCATTGTGCCAGCCGTCATCGCGCCAAAGATCAGCAATTGGTGCTTGCGGCGAAGCAGCAACCAAGGCCGGGTGTCGACTTAACAAAGCGGTTGTAGTGTAAAATCCGGGATAAGAAATTCCCCAAACACCGACTTTGCCATTATTATTTGGGATATTTTTTAGCAGCCAATCTATTGTATCATACGTATCTGTACCTTCATCCACAACGTTTTTTGTTGCATGCGTATCTTTTTCCGGCGTCATTTCTTCATAAATCCCTTCGCTCATCCAACGTCCGCGCACATCCTGATAAACGAAAATGTAGCCATCTTTCAAAAATAAAGACGACGGACCCAAGCTTCCTTTGTACAAATTAACACCATAAGGCGCAACGCTGTATGGCGTCCTATCCATCAAGAACGGATACTTTTTCGACTGGTCTTTCGGCACATAAACCGACGTGAACAGCTTTTTCCCATCGCGCATCGGGACCTGGTATTCAAACTTCTGGTAATTTTCTTTTACGTAAGCCGCATCCGGATTTTGGTTTTGTTGTGCCGATACTTGCCTAAAAAATAGGCATAAAAGAAGTATGGTGGTTATTCTTTTCATGGTGCTAAATTTGATCAATATTTTGGTGTGGTAAAAGATGCATCAGCTAAAAACAATTATATTTTAAAGATTGTGGAAAATTACAGATGGCAACAAGCTTCCGCTTCGTTGTTTTAGCCAAGCCATTATCAAAATTAAAATTATAAAAGAACCCTTTTGAAGGCAAAAGTGATTAAATAAAAATTGTTAGTTTTCTTTATCTGATGCAACCTTTTGATGTTTTAACGCATCTTGCAAGTGTACGCTCTCCC
>CAZZVO010000234.1:4819-6443 GCA_964657505.1 uncultured Mucilaginibacter sp. | reverse complement strand
ATACGTTAAACGGAAATGGTGATGAAAGCTGGTGTCCAAAGTTTTTTTACCAGGGCGCGCGGTATTTACAGGTAGAGTTATCGCCCGCAACAACCGGCGGAGAATTGCCTAAAATTAAAGAGCTTGCAGATGTGATCGTCCATTCCTCATCAAAACCAGTTGGCAGTTTCGAAAGTTCCAATCCTTTATTCAACAAAATTTATACGTTGGTTCGCTGGGCACAACGCAGTAATATGATGAGCTTGATGACCGATTGCCCTCATCGCGAAAAAATGGGCTGGCTGGAAGAAAATAACCTGAACGGCCCATCTTTACGCTACAACTTCGACATGGCAGCGCTTTTCCGGAAAACAATGAACGATATGGCGGACGCGCAATTGGATAACGGCCTGGTCCCAAACATTGCCCCGGAATATTTTATTGCCGGTCCGCCGGATATGTCTAACGGGTTTAGAAATTCTCCCGAGTGGGGTAGCTCATTTATCATCGTGCCCTGGCAGCAGTACCAGTTTTCGGGCGATATTTCGCTTTTGGAACGTTACTACGACCAAATGAAAAAGTACGTTGGCTTTTTACACAAAGAAGCCAAAAACAATATTATTTATACGGGTTTGGGGGACTGGTACGACATCGGGCCGAAAGAACCTTGGGGTTCGCAACTAACACCAGTATCATTTACGGCAACAGCTATTTATTATTACGACAATTGGATTATGCAGCGCATAGCCCAAACTTTAGGGAAAACGGAGGATGCAGCCGCGTTTAAATTAGCATCCGAGCAAATCCGTACTGCTTTTAACAACACTTTTTACAAACCCGAAACGGGTTTATACGCAACCGGTTCTCAAACCTGTAGTGCCATGCCTTTGTTTTTTAACCTGGTAGAGCCGCAAAACCGCCAGAAACTGTTGGATGCTTTGGTAACCGACATCCGTAAACGCAATAACAGTTTTACAACGGGGGAAGTAGGTTACCGGTTTTTGCTGAGGGCTTTGGCCGACGGCGGCCGGTCTGACGTGGTTTACGCTATGAATAACCAGTCTGATAAACCAGGTTATGGCTATCAGCTTAAAATGGGTGCCACCAGTTTAACGGAGAAGTGGGACGCCGGTGTAGGCAGCTTTGGTTCGCAAAACCATTTTATGTCCGGACAGATTAACGAGTGGTTTTTTGATAGTTTGATAGGAGTTAGTCCGGCTGAAGATGGTGCAGGTTTCCGGAAGTTTATCATTAAACCGGTTATATTAAAAGATTTGAATTGGGTTAAGGGAACGTTTTCTTCTATAAGCGGCGATATCAATTGTGCATGGAAAAAAACAGGTAACCAAATTACGTTTAATGTTACTGTTCCTGCCAATACAACGGCGATGCTCTATTTGCCTGGAAATAATCCTGCTAACGTTCGTGAAGGAAACACACTTGCAGCAAAATCAATCAGTGTAAAATTCAAAAGTAAGGAACGCCAAAAGTTAAAATACGAATTAACTTCTGGAGCCTACCGTTTCACTGTTAGCAATTTTACCAAATAGTTTTCAGCAAGATATAATCAACCAAGCAATAAAATAACGACTGCATTGCCATTGCTGTTGTAGATGCTTCTTTTATCATACAAAAACTAAGTCCC
>CAZZVO010000234.1:0-4719 GCA_964657505.1 uncultured Mucilaginibacter sp. | reverse complement strand
GAAGTATAAATAACACATCGCTGTTAATTATAAACTCAAATAGAACCTAAGATTAATACATTTCGTGGTGCTGTAATTAGTAGTTACAGCAATTTTATAAAGATAAATAAGTAAATATTTTAATTATATATAATTATCATGCTGAAACTTTTACACTTTAATATATTCAAATACAATAAACCCCTCCAGCTCGGAGTAGTCGATTCATGACTACATCGCTAAATCCAGCCAAGCGATTCGTATTTATCAGTAAATAACCGTCCAAAATTTTAAAATAAACCAACTAAACCTCAATCTCATGTTAAAAAATTTACTTCTCAAGGGAAGTGTAGTAGTCATGCTGTTCATCTGCATGCTCTCTTCTATTGTTAATGCACAAAACAGAATTACTGGTAGGGTTATTGGCTCTGACGATAAGAAGCCTGTAATAGGTGCTTCTGTTAGGGTTAAAGGCACCACTACTGGCGTTGTAACAGATGTTAATGGTTCGTTCACACTTAGTTTAAAGCCAGGAAGTGTACTTACAGTTAGCTACATCGGCTATCAAACAACCGATGTAACGGTGGGCAACAATACTACAATCAACATTACGCTAAACTCCAGCAGCAGTTCGCTAAACGAAGTTGTAGTAACTGGTTATACGGCACAACGGAAAAAGGATATAACCGGCGCTGTAGCAACTGTAGATTTAAGCCAGGCAAAAAAGCTTCCGGCAACCAGTTCTGAGCAGTTGTTGCAAGGTCAGGCTTCCGGTGTTACCGTAATTAACCAAGGTGCACCTGGTGCTAGCAGTACCGTGTTTATCCGTGGTGTATCAAACTTTGGTAATACTTCGCCCCTCTATGTTATTGATGGTGTGCAAACTAACAGCATGTCTCAAGTAAACCCAAATGACATCGAAAGCATCAGCGTACTTAAAGATGCAGGTGCTGCAGCAATTTATGGTGTATCTGGCGGTAACGGTGTAATTGTGGTAACTACCAAAAAAGGCAGGCCGGGCAAAACTACACTAAGTTATGATGCTTATTATGGTGAGCAAGAACCATTGTCGGGCAATGTTTGGCACCTGATGAACCCTTCGCAGCAATCTCAATTAGCATTTTTGGCAAACGATCTTAGCAGTGAAAAACTTTATCCAGGTGGTGCAGGTACTGTGCCTGTTTATGGCTATCATGGTGCTTCTGCTGCAGGTACTTTTGGTAATGCCGGTGTAACCAATGATCCTTCAATTACGCAATATTACCACTATGATGCGGCAAACCCTGGTAATGATTTTCAGGTACAGAAATTTAATCAATCTGGTACAGATTGGTTCCATGAAATATTTAAGAAAGCTCCGCAACAAAGCCATACCATTACTGCAAGTGGCGGTACGGATAAAAGTAGCTTCCTATATTCTTTAAACTACCTTAACCAGCAAGGTACGTTGATTGAAACTTATGAGAAACGTTATACAGCAAGGGCCAATACCAGTTTTAGTGTGTTGAACAACCACGTTCGTTTTGGTGAGAATGGATATGTATTTTATAGAGAAAATAACGGAGGGGGCAGTACAGCGCAACAACAGGAAGGCGGTACAATAGCAGAAAGTTACAGGGCATTGCCAATTGTTCCTGTTTATGACATCGCAGGTAATTATGGAGGTGGTTATGCCGGCCCTGGTGGCGAACAGTTAGGTAACGCAACTAACCCCGTTGCTGCACAGCAAAGAAGCGTAAACGACAAGGGCAGGACTTGGAATATGCAGGGAACACTTTTTGCGGAAGCGGATTTTTTGAAATATTTTACTGCCCGTACTGCATTTAGCGGCAATGCCGGAACTGGTTTCTATAATTCTACAGGTTATAATACTTATGAAAATTATGAAAGCCATACCAGCCCAAACAGTTACACAGAAGGCTCTCTCTACTACTATAGTTACAACTATACCAACACGTTGCTATATCGTGAGATTATAGGTAAACACAATATTTCTGTTTTGGCCGGTTATGAAATAAAAGAAACTGGCGGGCAACAGTTACAAGCTTATGCAACAAATTTTTTCACGACTGACCCGAATGTAATTACTGCCGGAACCACAACTTTGCCGACCAGTATAAATCTTAATGTTAATAACGCTACCCAGCTTTTTCAGCCTACTTCAACCCAATCTGTTTTTGCCCGTTTAGATTATAGCTACGCAGATAAATATATTCTCGGTGCTACTGTTCGGCGAGACGGTTATTCATCATTTTTTCCTGGCCGCCAATATGGTACCTTTCCTTCTGTATCGTTAGGTTGGCGTATCTCTCAGGAAGATTTCCTGAAAGACTCTAAGTGGTTAAACGACCTGAAATTACGCGGTAGTTATGGTTCAGCGGGCAGTAACGCTAATATAGGTGGTCATAATGCTGTAGATACTTACAATTCTGGCTTTGGTACTTCTTATTATGGTATTGCAGGAGGCGTAAGTTCGATTACACCTGGCTTTTACCTAAATAGTATTGGTAACCCAAGAACTACGTGGGAAACGGATAAAACACTAAATATAGGTATTGATGCTTCTTTATTTAATCACCTGGATTTAGACCTTGAATATTATAAAAAATCCATCAGCGGTTTATTGTTCCAGTTACCATTGCCTGCTACTGTTGGCGCAGCTGCTGCACCATTTGTTAATGTAGGCAACGTAGAAAACAAGGGCTTAGATATCGCAGCTACTTATCACAGTACAATTGGTGACGATTTTAAATTTAGCGTAGGTGCTAACATTACTACCTATAAAAATAAAATTACCAGCTTACCTTCTCCGGGTTATTTTGACACAGGAGGTTCACGTGATAACCTTATTGTAAGAGAGCAAGTAGGCATGCCAATAGGTTCATTTTTCGGCTATCAAATAAAAGGTATTTACCAAAACGCCTCCCAATTGGCAGGTGTTCCGGGTTATGCAGGTGCAGCGGTAGGTTCCTACGTTTATCAGGATACTAATGGCGACGGAAAAATTGATGCCAACGATCGTACATTTATTGGTAACCCGAACCCTAATTTTACATATGGTGTAAACTTAAACGCTACTTACAAACGGTTTGATTTCACCGCTGTTCTTTACGGTTCACAAGGCAACAAGGATTTTAACTATGTTAAATACTGGACTGATTTTTACGGAACCTTTACAGGTGGTAAAAACATTGACTTGTTAACCAAATCCGCTATTGTATCAAACGGTGTAGTAACTAATCCTGATGCAACTTTACCGGCTGCAACGTTTTCACAGCCATTAGGTTCCAGCACGATTAGTTCTTTTTATGTTGAAAATGGTTCATTCCTAAAATGCCGTGTTGCATCGTTAGGTTATACCTTGAACCCTGCTATATTAAAATCAGTTGGTGTGGATAGATTGCACCTCTATTTCCAAGTAACAAACTTATTTACCATTACTAAATATACTGGCCCAGACCCCGAACTTGTGCCTTCTGCTAATAATCAGGGTACAGGTTCTACACAAAGTGCAGCTTTTGGAATTGACTATGGTGCTTATCCTAATAATCAAAAGCAATACATATTAGGTATTAACTTGTCATTTTAATGATTAAACGAAGAAAATTATAACGTTATGAACAAATCTAATTATAAATTAATTGCCCTGGGTTCAATACTCTTTCTTACAATAGGTTATTCCTGTAAAAAAGCATTAGATAAGCAGCCAGCCGGCGTTTTAGCCGGATCGACTCTTGCTAACAAAGCAGGGGTAGATGGATTGCTGATAGGTGCTTACTCTTTACTTGATGGTTACTATTCCGGGCAGCCAGGTACAAATTATGGCTCGGGTGTAAGCAATTGGAGTTTTGGAGGAATTGGGGCAGATGATGCCTATAAAGGATCAAGTACTACAGATCAGCCAGATGCCGGTCAAATCGAAAATCATACTGTTAGCTCGTCTAATGGTTATGTTTATAGCAGATACCAAGTTATTTACGCTGGTGTTCAGCGTGCTAATGATGTGATCAGACAAGTACCTTTAGTCACCGACGGCTCTGAAGCAGGGGCAGTAGGTGCGTTAGCTATTGGCGAAGCACGTTTTTTGCGCGGTCTTTATCATTTTGAAGCTGCCAAAATATTTCATAAAGTACCTTATGTAGATGAAACAGTTACCTACGCAGCGGGTAACTTTAATGTTGCTAATACCGCTACCATATGGGATAAAATTGAAGCTGATTTTACCGCTGCTATGGCTGTATTGCCAAAAACTCAGGCCCAGATTGGCCGTGCCAATTATTATGCTGCCGAAGCGTTTTTAGCAAAGGCTTACATGTACGATCACCAGTACACCAAAGCGTTACCTTTACTTACCGATTTAATGGCTAACGGAACAACAGCAGGAGGTATAAAATATGCTTTAGGCCCTTATGAAAATAATTTTAACGCTTCAACCAAAAATGGTTCTGAATCTGTTTTTGCTGCTCAAATGACTACTAATGACGGTTCTAACGGCCAGAATGATAACGCCGGTGATGTGTTAAACTTTCCTGGCGGCGGTACTTATACCGGCTGCTGCGGATTTTACCAGCCTTCATATAATCTTGCCAATGCATTTAAAGTAGATGATAATGGTTTGCCGATGTTTCAAACTGACGCTGCTACCGGTTTCCCTAAGTACAATGTAACCAACCTTAAGAATGACCACGGGCTTCTTGCAACTGATGCATTTACACCTACCACAGAACTGGTAGATTCAAG
>CAZZVO010000233.1:0-6444 GCA_964657505.1 uncultured Mucilaginibacter sp. | reverse complement strand
AACTTGATTGGAGCCGTTTCCTGGATGACGATAGCCGGACTTGGCCTTTACCTCGGATACATCCCGTACAACGCTATTTTTTTTGAGCGGATGATTGCTACTTTCAATTACAAAAGCAACGTTGGGTTTTTGATGTATGTAGCAGATTCGGCTGGTTATTTAGGAAGTGTAAGTGTGCTTTTGATTAAAGAATTCAGTCGCCCAAACATCAGTTGGGGAATATTTTTTAAAGAAGGCGTGATGATTGTAGCTGTTGTGGGCGGCGTTTGCAGCGTTTTATCGTTGTTGTATTTTAGGCAAACGGCCAAACGCGATCAAAAAGAACAAGACTTCCAATATGTATCATCGACACCAAACTCAGCTTTATTATCATGATTGAAAAACGTTCAGCGATCGTTATCGGTGCAGGGATTGTTGGTTTGGCAACGGCAAGAGCTTTGGCTATGCGCAATTTTGAAGTAACTGTTTTTGAACGAAATGAACGTGCAGTTGGTGCTTCCATCCGCAACTTTGGGATGGTTTGGCCAATCGGACAAGCAACCGGATTATTGTTCGAAAGAGCGATGTTATCGCGTACCATTTGGAAAACCATTTGTACCGAAGCAAACATCTGGCATAACGAAGTTGGTTCTATGCATTTAGCTTACCACGACGACGAACTGCAGGTAATGCAGGAATACGTTGATGTTAACCACAAATACCGCAATTGCCAGTTGCTTAATCCTTCGCAAACACTCGAAAAATCTGCGGCTGTTAATTTTAGTGGCATAAAAGGAGCATTGTGGAGCGGCGAAGAAATGATTGTAGAATCGCGCGTTGCTGTCGGACAAATTGCACAATATCTGGCTGGAAAATTTGGGGTGAATTTTTACTGGAACACAGCTATTACCACCATCACATCCAACAAAATTACCGCCGGAAACAAAACATGGCAAGCCGACGAAATTTTTGTTTGCAGCGGCGCTGATTTCGAAACATTTTACCCGGAACTTTTTGCCGAAACGCCAATCACCAAATGCAAACTGCAAATGATGCGTTTGGTTGCCCAGCCCGAAGCCTGGCGAATCGGCCCTTCGCTTTGCGGCGGTTTGTCGATGATCCATTATCCCGGTTTTCAAACGGCAGCTTCCTTGCCGCAACTGCGCAAACGTTACGAAGCAGAATACGAACTTTATTTAAAATGGGGAATCCACGTGATGGTCTCGCAAAACGGCAGCGGCGAGTTAACCATTGGCGACTCGCACGAATATGGTTTGGTGCACGATCCGTTCGATAAGGAATTTATCAACCAGTTAATTTTAGATTACCTGTGCACTTTTGCAAGTTTTAAAGATTGGAAACTGCTGCAATCCTGGCACGGCATCTACCCAAAAATGACTAACGGCGCAACAGAATTAATTGTTGATGTTGAACCCGGCGTTACCATCATCAACGGTTTAGGCGGAAACGGAATGACGCTTTCTTTCGGTTTGTGTGAACAGGTAATTGCCAAACGCTTTGAGGTTTAGCAAAATTTTACTAAATCTTTCAATTCGGTATGCTTCTTTTACCACATTAAAAATGTTAAGGTAACTGTATTTTAATCGCTTTTGATATTATTGTCTCAAACATTGTATTTGTTAATCCGGGTGATGCCTTCATCAATAACAAACGCAGCTTTTTAAATTGATCCCATTCATAAATTAACGCCATGTTTAATTTAAATTCCTATCTTATGCTTTAAATAATTAGGAATGATGGCCGAAGCTGTTCCGTTAAAAAAGGTTTTAAAACCGCTGCAATTATGGGGGATAGCCGTTGGATTAGTTATTTCCGGCGAATACTTCGGCTGGAATTATGGCTGGGGCGTGGCCGGCACGGTCGGTTTTTTAATTGCAACGCTGCTGGTAACAGTGATGTATGTGTGCTTCGTTTTCAGTTATACCGAACTCACAACTGCAATTCCTGATGCTGGCGGTGCCTTTACTTATGCTTCGCGCGCGCTCGGGCCAATTTGGGGACTGATTGCCGGTTACGCTATTTTGATCGATTTTCTGCTGGCCACACCGGCTATCGCTTTTGCTTTGGGCGCTTACCTGCACTTTTTGTATCCCGAAATTCCGGTTATTGGTTCGGCTATCTTTTTTAATATTGCTTTTATGCTGATCAATATTTGGGGTGCTAAAGAAAGTGCTGCCTTTTCGGTTTTCATCACACTGCTTGCCGTTGCAGAACTGCTGCTTTTTATGGGGATCACCGCGCCTCACTTCAACATAAATAATTTTTTAAGCGGTGCCCTTCCTTTTAAATGGGTTGGTGTTTTTGATGCGTTGCCTTTTGCAGTCTGGTTTTATCTGGCTATCGAAGGTGTGGCTATGATGGCCGAAGAAGTAGAAAACCCAAAACGAAATATCCCGCGAGGTTATATTTCGGCAATTGTTACGCTGGTTTTGCTGGCTTTAGGTGTGATGATTTGCACCGGCGGTGTAGCCGACTGGCATCAGTTTAGTAACATCGATTATCCTTTGCCAAAAGCAATCGGCGTGGTAATGGGCGGCGGCAGCAGTTTAACCAAATTGTTTGCCGGTATTGGTTTGTTTGGGTTGATAGCCTCCTTCCATGGAACGATAATGGCTTCCTCCAGGCAAGTATTTGCTATGGCCAGAAGCGGAATCTTGCCGCATCAGTTAGCAGCAGTTAACCACCGTTTCAAAACCCCGCATTGGGCAATTGTTTTCAGCGCTGCTGTTTGCACTATTGCGCTACTAAGTGGAAAAACAGTGCAAATCATCACACTTTCGGTAATGGGAGCCGTGTTAATGTACATTCTGAGTATGGTGTGTTTGTTCGTGCTTCGGCATAAAGAACCAAATTTAAACCGGCCTTTTGCCTCGCCTTTTTATCCTTATTTTCCTGCAATTGCACTTTTTTTATCGGTAGTAGTTTTTGTAGCGATTGCTTATGATGATATCACCAACCACCAAGGCTGGCTTTCGCTGCTGTTTTTTGGCGGAATGCTGGTGTGCCTCCTGGTTTTTATGTTGATGAGAAAGCACAAACCGTAAGCAGCCAATAATCTTTCCGTAGAAACTGAAGCAAAAGTCAAGTCGATTTAAGCATGGCGTATCGCATATTTTAAAAAACCAGGCTTACAATGTTATAAGTTAAGTTGGAACAACTGTTGGACAAGGTTTCGCCCCCGAATAGAAAAGGCGAACAGCAGCTTTGGCATCAATTCGCAAACGCACATCAAACCGCCTAAAACTTGAATAGAACTATTTGACCAACACCGAATTTGAAATAAAAAAAAGGCAAGCGACGGAATTTCCTGCTTGCCCAATTTTGCTCCCGAAGCTGGGCTCGAACCAGCGACCCTCTGATTAACAGTCAGATGCTCTAACCAGCTGAGCTATTCGGGAGTGTTGCGATTTGTTAGAGTGGTGCAAAAGTATAATTTCCGGTTTAAAATCACAATATTTGCTCAAATTATTTAAATTATTTTTAATGAGCTTAGTTGTTATTGGTACGGTTGCTTTTGATGCGATCGAAACTCCTTTTGGTAAAACAGATAAAATTGTGGGCGGCGCAGCTACTTTCGCCAGTTTAGCGGCTTCTTATTTCTACGAAAAAGTAAAAATTGTAGCGGTTGTGGGCGATGATTTCCCGCAGGAAGACATAGAATATCTGCAAAGTCGAAAAATTGATACCGAAGGTTTGCAAATTAAACAAGGAGAAAAATCCTTTTTCTGGTCGGGCAAATACCACAGCGACATGAATAGCCGCGATACTTTAATTACCGAATTGAATGTTTTGGCAGATTTTGATCCTATTATTCCAGCTTCTTATCAGGATTGCGAATATTTGCTTTTAGGGAATTTAACACCTCAGATACAACAGACGGTTATCGACCGCTTAACCAAACGTCCGAAATTAATTGTTTTGGATACGATGAATTTCTGGATGGATATTGCTTTGGATGATTTGTTATCAACCCTAAAATCAGTTGATGTTTTAACCATCAACGATGCCGAAGCGCGCCAGCTTTCCGGAGAATATTCCCTGGTAAAAGCAGCAAATAAAATTTTGCAAATGGGACCAAAATATTTGATCATTAAAAAAGGCGAGCACGGCGCTTTGCTTTTTGGCGATGGCAAGATCTTTTCGGCACCAGCTTTGCCTTTGGCTGATGTTTTTGATCCGACTGGCGCTGGCGATACTTTTGCCGGCGGTTTTATCGGTTATCTGGCTAAAGTTGGAACAGTGAATTTTGCGAATATGAAAAACGCTATCATCTTTGGTTCGGCGTTAGCTTCTTTTTGTGTAGAGAAATTTGGAACGGAGAAATTGAAAAATTTAACGCAGCAGGAAATTGCTGCGCGCGTAGAAGAGTTTGTGCAATTGAGCAACTTCCAGATTTAGATCAACTTAAAGTCCCTATAACTTTTAACCTGCTAAAAACAGTATCGGTGTGTGGTGCATCGGCCAGTTCTTCGGTTAAATCCTGGCCAGCCCAATGTTCGTAATGTTTGCCGTTTTGCCATAAGCGGCTTTCAGTTACATCATAAATAATTCCCTGATATGCTACCCAAATTTCTGGCTTGTCTTGCCCGTTGCGCAAGGCAAGTTGGTTTTTCGTGTAAACCGGCAACTCGCTCATTTTATGCCGATAAAAGAAGCATTCCGCTTTCGGTAATATTCAAAAAAAGCAATATTTATCAGCAGTAAAGACATGAGGTAGAAATGATCTTCCACCGGAATCGTCCCAACTCTTACAGCTAAATTCTCCGCATTATTATAACTTACAATTGGGATTGAAGTGAGGATTCCATTCACCAAATAAAATGGAACCAGCGAAACCAGATAAGCCAAATAAAAGCGGTTCAGCCATTTCACTTTCAGCACAAATTGTAACAAAATAAGCAGTAAAAACAGTGTTCCAAAGTTGACCAGCGTGTAAAGTCGATCATAAAAATCGATAAGAATTACTGCGGAAACAGCTATAAGTAAACCGTTTATGATGCTGATGATCCGATCCGGGATTTGCCATTTTACATAATAATTCAAGCATTCGTGAATGAAAATACAGGAAAATGGTATTGTTAAAAAAAACAGGATTTCCTCCAGCGGAAGCCTGAAAAAAGTAATCCCCAAAATATAATTTGGGTTGAAAGACCATACTCCTTTTACCGTAAAAAAAATATCCCATGCTAAAAACAGCATCCCGGTAATTAGCAAGCCCGGCCAAATAAATTTCCAGCTTTTGTAAAACTGTACGCGTTTATCAAATGATAAAAACACCGGAAAAATCACACTTAAAAAATTGATCAGCAGGTAACTGTACTTCACTTTAATGCGGCTGATTGTTCGTGTAAAAAAGCAGCTTCCTGCAGCGTGCATTGTTTGGAATCGACCATAAATTTGATGATGTTTTGAACAAAAACTTTATCAGCAGAACCATAATGTTTCTGTTTAAGTTGCTGCAAAATCTGGTTTTTATCAGCTTGCATATCTTTACTCAAACCCAGAAATTTGGGTAGATTTAATTGAATGGAAAAACGTATAAATCGGATTTCCAAATCATTCGGACTTGCTTCAACTGCCTGGTTTACAATGGTATTAGATCGATTTAAAAACTTAACTTTGTTGTACGGATTCCAACTGTTTTTTGCTTTTAAAGCTTCTAAAGCACCAAAATAAGCCATAATTAAAGGCGGCTTTTTGCTGATGATTTGTAACTTATCGTACAAAGAATCCGTGATCTTAGAACTGTTTATTGCCAGCAACATTTGCTTTCTAATCTGTACCACATCTGGTTTTGGTGCTGCAACTGCGAGAAAGCTTGTCGCACACATCAACAGAAGTGCAGGTAAAAGCAGAAGCTTTTTCATGAAATTACCCTCAGTTTTTGCTGCACATAAGCCTGAAAATACAAGAATACTTTTTGACTATCAGAAACCCGTATCCGCTTTTGCATAATTACTTCGGCAGGTGTTTCTCTGATCTTTTTAAAAAGTTCTAAGTAATAAACGTAAGCAATATAAACGCCTAATTGCGAACCTTCCGGCAGTTGCAAAATGCCTTCCAACGCATCGTCGAAATCTTTTTTGATATCAACTTCAATCAGCTTTTTTTCCTGTTCATTAAATTTTTTAAAGTCGATTGCCGGGAAATATGTGCGGCCGCGTTCCTCAAAATCAGCTTTAATATCACGTAAAAAATTGATTTTCTGAAAAGCAGCGCCAAGGCTTTGTGCTTTTGGCACTAACTTTTTGTACAGTTGCTCATCCTCTTCGCAAAAAATTTTTAAACACATCAAGCCAATCACTTCCGCAGAACCGTAAATGTAATTTTTGTAGCCATCATCAGTGTAACTGGTATTTTCCAGGTCCATTTCCATAGACTTTAAAAATGCGTCGATCAAATGCAAGTCGATTTTGTAAGTATTAACCACTTCCTGGAAAGATT
>CAZZVO010000232.1:0-6452 GCA_964657505.1 uncultured Mucilaginibacter sp. | reverse complement strand
CATTGACAGAAATATTAAAATTTTTAGCTTCCAGCAAAGTGTGATGATGCTTTTGATAAAGGCTATCGCGAACAACAACATCGTTAAGCGAAACTGAAATGCCCGGGAAACCGCTTAAAAAAGTAGGTTCCATACTTGCAATGGTTAAAGTGCCGCCGTGCAGGTTTTTGTTTAATTCTTTAATAATAGCTGCAAGCATGGCTTTTTTATGCAGGTTTATATAGGCCGTTACAGAAATCAGCGCAATTAAAAGTAATGTTGCCAAAACGGCAAGGGTTTTCAATACGATTTTTAACCAGCGGGGCATATTCTATTGTAAGTTAAAATTGATAGATTTAATGGTTGTATAAAAAGCAGACGGGCAACAATGTTTTAATCCCGCTTTTTATTATGGAGATTACAAGCTACAAGATAGGCTTTTAAAACCAACACCAATGTTTGGATATAATTTGATGCTATTTTTGATACGGTAAAAACAGCATCAGCAAAAATATTTGATAAGCCATGCAACCAAATAGAAATATAAAACATCTTGTTTGTAAATGATGCTTTTGGAACAACAGCTAACAGAATTAATTGCAGGTTGCCGCGCAGGAAACCGGAAAGCGCAGGAATTACTGTACAAGTTTTTTGCTGCCAAAATGCTGGGCGTTTGCATGCGTTACGCAACCGACAAAATGGAGGCAGAAGATATGCTGCAAAACGGTTTTATAAAAGTGTTTGGCAAGATGGCCGACTTTAAAAACGAAGGTTCTTTTGAAGGTTGGGTTAGGCGGATTATGGTTCATAGTTCCATCGAATATTATCGGAAACACCACAAAATGATGCATTTAGTCGAGCTGGATGCGCCCGGTGCCGAGCAGGCTGTTCATCCTGCTGCTGCATCTAATTTGGAAGCAAAAGATTTGCTGGCAATGATCCAAACTTTGTTGCCGGGTTATCGCATGGTTTTTAATTTATATGCGATAGAAGGTTTTGCACACAAAGAGATCGGGGAGATGCTTAACATTAGCGAAGGTGCATCGAAATCGCAATTATCGCGGGCACGTACAATTTTAAAAGAAATGGTTAACAAAACGGAAGGAGTGAAATATGAAACCATTATGAGCTACAACTCAAAAACAAATTATAACTCATGATAGCTTCATCACCTTTAAAAAACAATTACTAAGATGAAAACTTCGGATAAAGAATTGGACGATTTGTTTCAACCCAAGTTAAACAATTTAGAGCTTGAGCCAGATGCTGCAGTTTGGGAAAATATTGCAGCCAAATTGGATGGCAAAACTAAAAAGAAAAGTATCATTCCAACTTTGCGCATTGCTGCAAGTGTAATTGTGATTTTTTCGGTTGGATTGCTGTTGCTGCGGAAAAACGATGAATTGGTGAAGAAACCGCTTCCACAAAAAATGGTTAAGGTTGAAGTAGAAAGGGAAAACCATTCAATCCATCCAAAACAAAATGCGGAAGAACAAAAAGGTATGCTTCTTTTATCGGCTAAAAATAAGGTGGTAAAAGAAGCACATATTTCAGAAAGGAATGTAAAACCGACAATTGTAAAACCGATCACCAATAAAAAACAGGAAGAAGATAATTCATCAACCCAAACTTTGGCTCAGAATAAACCGCAGCAAGACCAGCAGGAAAGTAGTGAAAGTGTGCAAATTGCTTCTGCAAAAATGGCTATTGTGCCCGATGCCGCAACAAAATTAAGCGTACAACCAGCAGACGAAATCTTGCAAGCAACAAGTGTTAAACCACAAATTTTAACCGATAAAAGAAGCAAGCCTGCAACTGTGGCCAAGCGAAAAGGCATCCGTAATGTTGGCGACCTGGTAAATTTGGTGATGGCCAAAGTGGACAAACGCAGTGATAAATTAATCCAATTTTCGGATAGCGACGATGGCGAAGAATCTAATGTAACCGGCATAAACTTGGGCATTATCAGCATCAAAAAAGACAAATAACCTAATCTTAATTCTATCTCTATATGAAACATTTACTAATCACTGCAGTACTTTGCGGCTTGCTTGTTCCTGCTTTTTCACAAACTAAAGCAGATTCTGCTGCCACACAAACAGATACCTCCCGAACTAAAAAGCACGGTTACAAACTTTTGCTCAGCATCAAAACCAAAGCTACAACGGATACGGTAAAAATAAAGGTGATAAAAAAAGCATCTAACTTTAATTTTGGGATTACCTTTTCGCGCTTTGACCTTGGTTTTGCCCGATTGTTGGATAACGGCAGCTTCACTTTATCTTCCAAAAACCAGTTCCTGGATTACAAAGGTGCCAAAACATCTTACGTTGGATTTGATGTTTTGCAGATGGGTTATCGTTTTAACCCGTACTTCAAAATTTATTTAGCCGGTGGTTTTGATTGGACGCTGATTCGTTTACGCCAAAATATCACCATCCAGGAAAATGCTTCTACCTTAACTTACGTAACCGACAATGTGAATTACAGCAAGAACCGTTTTTCGGCGAGTTACCTACGAATTCCTTTGGCGTTTGATTTTAGGACGAAAGACAATAAAAAAGGCAACAAATTCCATATTACCGCCGGACCAGAAATTGGGTTTTTGTTAGATGGAAAAGTAAAACAAATTAGTGATGAGATGGGCAAAAAGAAGTTTTACGATAACTATCATTTCAGCCAGTTTCGTTATGGCGGATATTTGCGTGCCGGTTACAAAAGCACAGGCTTGTTTGTTAAATATTATGCCAACAATATGTTCGAAAACAGTCCGGCACAAGATGGTTTAAAGAACATCAACTTTGGGTTGACTTTCGGCCTTTAAAAACTAATATAAACACAACTAAAACAAGAAAGCCTGTTGAATAACAGGCTTTCTTGTTTTAGTTTTTACAATACTTCGGAATATTGTACAACACTGATAATTTCGGTTGAAAATGTTGCTTGCTCAAATACATTTGTTACTGTATTCCAGTAAGTTACGTTCACAAACGTTTTTCCGTCGTTTATAAAATTAACCGTCATTTGCGGGCTGCCCGAATTCAGAAACACCACGTCACCTATTTTAAAGTCTTTCTCTTCCATCATTTTATTATTGAGCAATAAATATAGATAAATAATTGATTAAAAGAATTACTGCACAATTGGACTTTGTATTGAAACAAACTGCAAGTACTGTTTTGCGTACCTTTGCCGCATGGCAGAAGTAATACATTTTTTACAGGTAAAAAAGGTAACCAAACTATTTTCGGGCGAAAAAATATCTGGCATAAAAGAAGTATTACTGGAAATTATTGAAGTCAAAATTACCGCCATCATTAACTTTCCTGATGTATTATAATTTCAATCCATTCCTTTAATTCAGGGATATCTGTTTTAACACAATCCCAAACAATATCGTAATCAATTCCGAAATAATGGTGGATAATTTTATTTCTTAAATCATTCATTTCCCGCCAAGCAACAGCCGGAAATTTAGCTTTTAAATCAGGATTAACTTTGCTGCTTGCTTCTCCGATAATTTCCAAATTTCTACAAATTGCTTTTACAAGCCGCTCATTCTGTAAAAATTCTTCAAAACTGTTTTGCTGATATTCCTTAATCAGATAATTGCATTCATCCAAAATGTGTTTTAAAAATTCAATCTGCGATGGATACATATTCTACAGATTCTAAAATATGAGGGCCAATGTGTTTGCTCAATGATTGTTTGGTGATCAATTCAACTTTTTTGTTAAATAAATCCTCCAAAAAGTAATTAATAGTAAGGAAATTACGAAGTGTTTTTTTGTCTTTACGGATATCAACCAGCAAATCTATATCGCTTTCTAAATTAGCCTGATTTCTAACATACGAACCAAAAAGCCCAATTTCCTGTACACCAAAAGCCGTTAAAACTACTTTGTTTGCAGCCAGTTTTTCTAAAATTTCATTTTTAGTGATGGTAGAAGTCATATTCAAAAATAGTAATTAAACCGAACTTTTCGTTTTCTGTATCTTTACCTCATGGCAGAAGCAACACCTTTTTTAGCGGTAAAAAATATAACCAAATCTTTTCAAGGCGAAGTTTTTTCGGGTATAAAAGAAGTATCACTGGAAATTAAACAAGGAAAAATCACTGCTATTATCGGCCGCAGCGGCAGCGGCAAATCAACTTTACTCAATTTAATTTATGGTTTGATTACTGCGGACGCAGGTGAAGTTAGGTTGATGGACGGACGTGTTTGGGGACCGGATGTAAAATTAATTCCTGGCCACGAGCAGATGAAGATGGTTACCCAGCAATCCGATCACTTAAACCATTACGCTAAAGTTTGGGACAACGTGGCTTCGTTGTTGCCGAATACCAATCTCGAATACAAATCAGCAAAAACCACAGAAGTATTGCAACAATTGCGTTTGCTGGATTTGAAGGAACGCCGTATAGCCGATTTAAGCGGCGGCGAACGTCAGCGGGTTTCTATTGCGCGGGCTTTGGTTTCAAACCCAAAAGTGTTATTGCTGGACGAACCTTTTAACCAGGTTGATGCTTCTTTTCGAGATAATTTACAGCAGGATATCCGTCGAATTGTGCAAGAAACGGGATTAACGGTGGTGATGGTTTCGCACGATCCGCAGGAAGTTTTATCGCTTGCTGATGAACTGGTGGTTTTAAAAGATGGCGAAGTGGTAGAAAGCGGCAATCCGCAGCAATTGTATCAGCAACCGAAGAAATTATATACGGCAAACCTGCTGGCCAACGGTACTGTTTTTACCGGCATAAAAGCAGCATCGTTAAGCATTGTTATCAACGCAAAAACGGTGATGGTTTATGCAGAGGATTTTTTGATCGATAAAAACAGCACTGAAAATTTATCTACAATTGAAGCAGTTCTGTTTAAAGGTTTTTACGAAGAACTGATTTTAAAAAAAGATTCGCTGACTTTCAAAACCATCAATTTACAAATTGGCGCATTCATGGTTGGCGACCAAGTTTCTGTTTCAGTTAAAAAGTTTCTGTCTTTTGATGAAGAACCGACTTAAATAAAATATTCAAACAGGTTGTTATCGTTGTTGATTTCCTTATAATCAAAACGGTGTTCCTGCATCCGTTGGATCAACGAATCGTAATCTTCGCGGTCTTTCAATTCGATACAAACCAAAGCCGGCCCGCTTTCGCGCTCGGTTTTCTTCACAAATTCAAAACGGGTGATATCATCACTTGGCCCTAAAACTTTGTTGGCAAACAGTTTTAATGCGCCGGGCCGCTGCGGAAAACGCACAATAAAGTAATGCTTCAAACCTTCGTACAACAGCGAGCGTTCTTTAATTTCCTGCAAACGGTCGATGTCGTTATTGCCGCCGCTTAACACGCAAACCACTTTTTTGCCGACGATCTTTTCCTTGCAAAAATCTAAGGCCGAAACAGATAAAGCACCGGCAGGTTCGGCAACAATAGCGTCGTCGTTGTATAGTTTTAAAATGGTGGTACAAACTTTTCCTTCGGGAATGAGCAGCATTTCGTCCAAAACTTCTTTACACATCTGGTAAGTTAACGAGCCAACGCGTTTTACGGAAGCACCATCTACAAATTTGTTGATTGAATTTAAAGTTACAGGGTGCTCGTTTTTGAATGCCTCATACATGGATGGCGCGCCTTCCGGTTCGGTTCCAATTAACAACGTGTCCGGTTTTTCCTGTTTAAAATAGTTACCAACGCCGGCAGAAAGTCCGCCGCCGCCAACAGGCATAATTACGACATCCGTATCTGGCAATTGCTGTAAAATTTCTACGCCAACCGTTCCTTGTCCTTCAATTACCAAAGGATGATCAAATGGCGGAATGAAAGCCATGCCGTTTTTTTCGGTGTAAATCAGTGCTTCCCGCAGGCAATCATCAAAAGTATCACCAGTTAAAACCACTTCTACATGTCCGTTACCGAACATCTTCGTTTGGTTAACTTTTTGTTTTGGGGTAATTTCCGGCATAAAAATAATACCATTTGTGCCTAATTTATTGCAGGAATAAGCAACGCCTTGGGCGTGGTTGCCGGCACTGGCGCAAACCACGCCTCTATCAAGTTGTGTTTGGCTAAGCTGACTAATTAAATTGTAAGCACCACGCAATTTGTAGGAGCGTACAATTTGTAAATCTTCCCGTTTCAGGTAAATTTCGCATTGGTATTTTTCCGATAGACGCTCGTTAAATTCTAACGGCGTTCTTTTAACTACACTTTTTAATCGTTCCAACGCAGCGGCCGAATCAATTTTTACTACTTCTTCTAACACCATTTTAGGATAAAAATTTGTTAACCGCATCTAAATAAGCATTGGCCGAAGCACGTACAATATCGGTGCTAAAACCGTAGCCATCGTAACTTTTGCCGTCTAAAAGAAGCAACATATCTACACGGCTAATATCATCGCTGCCGCCGTTCATAGCTTGGATATTAAACTCTTTTAATCTTGGTTTTTTGCCGATAATGCTTTCAATCG